>JACRBO010000759.1 GCA_016219235.1 Chloroflexota bacterium | reverse complement strand
GGGATAGCCCAGTTTCAGATCGCCGTGGCGTTGGCGCAACAGCGCCCGCACTTGCGACAACCACGCGCCAAAGCCCGCGCCGCCGTTCCAGTTCCAGCCGTCACCCTCGATGTCCAGATTCGGCTCGTTGTGCACTTCAAAATAACGCACGCCCATCTCGTAGCACGCCTCGAAGCCGTTGCTGACAAAATTGACGAAGTCCTGCGGCGTGAACTTCGCGCGCCCGTTGAAGTCCACCGAGAAGAACAGCCGCGCCACGATGAACATATCCGGCTTGATGTCGCGCAGCTGCTTGATCAACGTCTTGTTTTCGCCGGGATCGGGCAGGGTCAGGATTTTGAACGCCTCCACTTTGCTCTTGCGGATCACGCTCAACTCGACTGGCGTAAGCGGTTGTGGATTGCCCATGCCCAGACCAGCGAGGCACTTGCCCCACGGCACCACCGACACGATGCGGGTAGGCTCAGGCTTCGTCGCCGTCAGGGTCGCTTCACCCTTGAAGATGGCGGCCACCCAGCCGCGCGCATTCGCATCGGTGCGCACTTGCTGCCACACGATGTTCTCGGCGTCCGGCCCAACCTGCGGCCCCTCGGTCGCCAGATGATCGCCGAACGGCACACCGACGATAGTCCTGGCCGATCGGTTGCCCTGTTCGCGCAGCAGCAAACCGTTATCCGAGATGACCCATACATCGCTCGTGGTCGCGATCGGGATAGGGATGTTGCGTTCGGGTTCGGGTGTCGCGCCGGTGCCTGCGCCGCTCAGATCGGGCGTGACTTTGGTGACGAGGGGCTGATTTTGCGATGTCTCGCGCGCCCAGCCATATTGATTGCGCGGCGACTGCACCCATAGCCACGGTGTCGTGCCTTCTTCGACGCGCGCATACACGGTGAGCCGTTCGCCGGGCTGCACGCGGTCGATCGGGGGGAGCATGACGTTGCGCGCCTCGCGCACCGCCAGCCCGCCCGCTTCGCGGATCGGCTGCCCGTCGATCACTTGCACGATGTAGGGATCAGCCGGTTTGCTCGTTGCGAGCAGCCGTTCGCCGCTGAGCGATGCGGCGACAAAACCGGTGACGCCCGCGGCGGTGCGCACTTGCTGCCACGTGCGGCCTGAGGTATCGGCGGGCGTTTTCTCCGCCCCGATCGCGGTGAGTGCCTGACCGAATACCAATCCGCCGATCGAACTTGCGCCCGCCTGCGGAGCCGACCGGAACAGCAGGCCCGCCGGAGCGACTACCCACACGGGCGTCTCGGCGCCGACCGGCTGTGGCTTCTCGATATCCTCGCCTTTGACCGGCTGGGCGGGCTGTGGCACGATGAGGCAGAAGTTCAGGTTCTCGCCGACGGCAAAGCCGCCCCACGCCGACAGCCACGTCTCGTTTGAATAGGCTCTTTGGAAGCCGCCGTTGGTGCCGGGCGAATAATCGGGATCGTTGATGAACACGCGATTGGTCGCGTCATCGTAACCGATCACGACGACGTAGTGCCCGCCCGTCGATCGGACATCGACCCGATCGGGGATGTTGGCGTACTTGATCAATGCGATAGGCGGCTGGCCGTTATCGATGAAGCGCTTGACATCGTCCAGCGTGTAACCGGCTTGCCACGCCATCTCCAGGCCAAAGGCACTGGCCGTGTTGACGACCTGGCTTTGCATCAGGCCGTTGTCGCCGCTCTGGCCGCTGGCCGCCACCACCGCGTTGGTTGTGACGGTCTGCCCCAGGCCGCCCAGGATCATTGCGATGCAGGCGGGGCCGCAGTCGGTGCGTTTCAAATTGGCGTCGGCGTCGTTCTGGCACTTGTACGGGACGTTGAGGATTTTGCTCATGGAACGCTCCTTGCGTGAGGTAGTTTGATTGTAGCACGGGATGGAAGTAGAGGAGGAAACAAGTAGACAGGGAAACAGGATGACAAGGTGATCGCTTGAATTGGATCACCCTGTCACCTCTTCACCTTGTCACCTCTTCATCGCATCATAGATCGACAATAGTTGATTCGCCGCCTTCTCCCACGTAAACGTTCGCGCCCGATCAAGCCCGGCGGCGATCGAGGTTTCTCTCAAGTCCGATCGTTCAAGCATGGCCCTCAAGGCGCGGGTGATGGCGCTCACGTCGCGCGGATCAACTTGCAGTCCCACGTCGCCGACGACTTCCGGCAGCGACGAGACATTCGACGCGATGACGGGTGTGCCGCAGGCCATCGCTTCCAGCAGGGGCAGGCCAAAGCCTTCGTAGAGCGAGACGTAGGCGAAGAGATCAGCGGCAGAGTAGAGCGCGGGCAGATCAGCATCATCGACGAAGCCTGGAAAGTGAACGCGATTCTCCAGGCCGAGTGATTTTACTTGCTCAAAGATCGATTCGTACAGCCACCCCTTGCCGCCGGTGATGACCAGATGGTGGTCACCTGAAGCATCCTGAGCGAAGCGTAGCGGAGTCGAAGGATGCGGGTCATTGATCAAACTCGCGAATGCTTGAATCAACCGTGCATAATTCTTGCGTGGTTGCAGCGTGCCTACTGACAAAATGAACGGGCGCGGCAGATGATACTTCGCGCAGACCCGATCGATCTCAGTCCGATCGCGCACGGGCGCAAAGCGCGGCTCGACGCCGCTGTACAGCACCGTGATCTTTTCGGCGGGTGTGCCAAACAACTCGATCAGATCGTACTTCGTCGCCAATGAATCCGCCAGCACGTGCGTGGCGCGCTGCACCGATCGCGGCACGGCCCTATTCAGGAAGGCGCGCAGGCTCGGCCACGCTGAATCGGGATCGCGCACGAAAGACAGATCGTGCACGGTCAACAGCGTCGGCACGCCGGGCAGGGTGGGGGGCAGCGTGAAATCCGGCGAGTGGAACAGATCGATCTTGCCGACGATGAGTTCGACGGGCAGGGGGATGCGAAAGCGCTGCCAGACGCGCATCAACCATTTGTCGTGGAAGGGCACACGGCGAATGGTTGACCGGTAACTGGTAACTGGTGACTCGTCGATCGGTTTGGACTTAGCGTAGAAGAAGGAATACTTGTTTGCCGATGGCTGCGCCAGCAAAGCGCGCATCAACTCGCGCGTGTAGCGGCCAATGCCCGCGCCCTGAGTGGCGGCTGAGGTGTAGTCGATGCCGATGCGCATTGGAAATTGGAGAGTGGAAATTGGAAGTTGGAGGCTAGATCGTGGGCGGTGACTCACTCCAATCTCCAACTTCTAACCTCCAACATCTAATGACCCAGTTTCACATCCCCGTACGTGATGAAGCGGTTGGAGAAGAAATTCCAGAACAGCATGATGAAGACGGCAACTGCCAGGGCCGCGTTGGCGGCGATTTGGCTCAGCGTGAGATGCAGGGTATTGACGGCAAAGTTCAACAGCCCGGCGAACGGCCCATATTGCATCGAATCCACGATGGCGATCGCCGGATCGTCGAACACGCTATAGAGCAGAGTGCGAACCACCAGTCCGATTACGCTCAAGATAAAAAACTGCGCGAACTGTCTGAAGATCGGTTTTGAGCGCGAGTCAGGGTAAGTCCAGTATCGATTCCACAAGAAGTTGTTGGTGGCCGCCGAAGTGAATGAGATCGCCTGGGCCGGAATCGGCGAAAATTGCAGCGCGCGGAGCAGCAGGTTGAATACGCCAAAATCGACAATGAAGCCCGTTGCACCGACGACCAGAAACTTGGCAAAGCGTTTGAATTCCTTGCGGTTGGTTTTAGCGAGCGTAATCAATCGAGACATAGCGCGTGCCCTACTGCCCTACCTTAATATGTCGATAAGTGACGAACCGGTTGATGAAAAAATTCCAGAACATGGCAATGCCCACGGCGACGGCCAGCGCCGCATTATTGCCCAACACCTCCGCGGTGCCGACATCCAGCCCCAACGATTCCAACAGGCCGCCAATCGGACCGGGCAGCAGCGTCAGGATTGGCAGGCGGATGACCAGCGCCATCGCGTTGATGACGAAGAATTGCAGGTACTGCGGCAGCGCCGGAAAAGCCCGCGATTCGGGATAAGTCCAGTAGCGATTCCACAGGAAGTTGCTGGTGACGGCCATGGCAAAAGAGATCGTGCCGGAGATGCGCAGGTCAAGATTTAGTCCGTGCGCCAGGATGTTCAGCGCGCCGAAATCGATGACGGCGCCGACGCCACCCACGAACATGAACTTGATGAAGCGCTTGAGTTCTTTGCGATTGCGTTTTGCGAAAGTAACGATTCGAGACATGATTAGCTAACGAGTGACGAGTAACGAGTGAAATTTGATGCATGCTGCATATTGCGTGCGACAGCCCCCGTAGCGCAGCGGAGCGGGGTTGTGTAAAGAACGGTAAGCAGGCCAAACAACACGCCGACGATCAGATGCGTGTTGTTGACGTACAGATTATCGACCAGCATATGCGTTGCCATATGAACCCACGTGCCCATCAGGCCGATCGCCAGCACACGTTCGACGCCCGTGGTGCGGCGAATGGTGCGGAACGTGATGACGAACACCACACTCCACAGCAGCAGATACGCCGCCAGACCCGGCAAACCCGTTTCAGCCGCCATGTTCAGATAGATATTGTGCGCGTGCCCCAGCGGCATCGGCCAGTTGAGCAGTCGGTATTGCTCATACAGCGGCTGATAGTTGCTAAAGCCCACACCCGTCCACGGTCGATCGCTCAGCATGTTGAGCGCCGCCTGCCAGTGCGCCTGCCGTTCGATCAGCGCGTAGTTCGCATCGTTGATGGGCACGCCGCGCACATCGCGGATGTTCAGCAGGTCGGTGGCGTCGGCCAATCGATCGCTGATCGTCGCCGGGAGCAACCCCGCGCTCGACAGGGCGATCAGTGCGATCACCGTCACACCCGCCAACGCCAGCCCGATCCACAACCGGCGCGGCGCAAAGACGATCATCGCCCCGACAGCCGCCGCTGCACCCAGCCACGCGCCCCGTGAGAAGGACAGATAAAGCGCGAGGGCGAGAAGTACGGCGGTTAAACCACAGATGAACATTGAAGCATAATGCGTAATGCGTACTTC
>JACRBO010000758.1 GCA_016219235.1 Chloroflexota bacterium | reverse complement strand
GGCTTTCACGTCACTGGCGCAGGTAGCCGTCGATGTGCCGTTTATTGACCTAAGTTTGTCGCCGTCTAGCTCAACCGTGTATGGCCGCAGTGCGCTGACATGGACGCTGACGGCGCACAATCGGGGCGCAGCTTGGCCGTCTGGACAAATCGTCGGCTTGCTGCCGTTCGATCAAGTGGCGATTAGCGATACAGTTACGACCACGCTTGGTGCAGCGACGTACCTCAGCGGTACGGTGACGTGGCAGGGCGCGTTGCTGTCTGGTCAGGCCGCGACGGTGACTTACCAAATGACAACGCCCTTCAGTCTGGACAATCAAGTGCTGTATGGCAGCGCGGCTGTGATCGACGATGCGGGTGTGTGGCAAACGGGCGCGTGGGTGAACGTGCAGCCGCGCCGGGCGTATTTGCCGATTGTGAGAAAGTAAGGCAAGATGGTATCTTGCCTGGCAAGTCACCGACTTGCCCTACAAGGGGTGTCATGACTTTTCTATCTCATCTACAATCAGGTCGCGTGCTGATTCTGGACGGCGCGACCGGCACCGAACTCGATCGGCGCGGCGTGGATACGTCGCTGCCGTTGTGGTCGGCGCGCGCGTTGATCGTTGCGCCGGACATCGTGCGGCAGGTGCATCGTGATTATCTGGACGCGGGCGCGGACATCATCACGACTAACACCTTTCGCACGCATCGCCGCACGTTGACGCGCGCTGGCAGCGGCGAACGAACACGCGAACTGACTCAACTCGCAGTACAGCTGGCGCGCGAAGCGATCGATCACGGCGGACGCACGGCTTACATCGCGGGATCGTTGTCGCCGCTGGAAGATTGCTATTCGCCGACGCTCGTCCCGCTAGACGACGAACTCCGCGCCGAGCATTTGGAGATGGCGCGCGATCTGGCCGACGCCGGCTGCGATCTGTTGCTGGTGGAAACGATGAACACGATCCGCGAGGCCGTGATTGCGGCGGAAGCCGCAACATCCACCGGCTTGCCCGTCTGCGTCAGTTTCGTCGTCGGACCGAATGGCCGTCCACCCGATCAACAAACCGTGGATCATGAGGACGCCATTGCGCCGATGACGCTGCTCAGCGGTGAAACGATCGCGGCGGCAGTAAATGCGCTGACCAATGTCAGACCAATCGCGATCATGGTAAACTGTGTGCCGCTGGCTTACGTCGATCGCGCTTTTGACGCTCTGCGTGCGACGCAGCGCGGCGCGATCGGCTTGTACGCCAACGTCGGCCACGCTGATGACGCCAGTGGTTGGACGTTGACCGACGACGTGCAACCGGCCGCGTATGCGCGTCACGCCCGGCGCTGGATCAAACAAGGCGCGGCCATCGTGGGCGGCTGCTGCGGCACATCACCGGCGCATATTGCAGCCATCAGGAAAGAAGTAGACAAGTAACAAGTCGATAAGGAACAAGGCGATTATGATTCGAGCATTGATTGTGGATTTTGGCGGTGTGCTGGTGCGGACGCGCACCGATCGATCCCGGCGGGCGTTGGAGACACGACTGGGCCTGCTGCCGAATACGCTGGAAAATCGCGTGTTTGGCGGCGAATTATCGATGCAAGGCCAGCGGGGGGCGATTAGCGAGGATGAGTTCTGGCAGGCGGTGGCGCACGAGTTAGGATGTGAGCGCATCGGGTTGACGCCAGAAGCGTTTCGCACTGAGTTCTTCGCCGACGATTTTTTGGACGAAGATCTGGTGGCGTTCATTCGCGGCGTGCGGCCGCACGTCAAGACGGGTCTGATCAGTAACGCGTGGAGCGGGCTGCGCAACATGCTGCACACTACGGCCCCCATCGCCGACGCCTTTGACGCGCTGGTGATCTCGGCCGAAGAGAAGATGATGAAGCCCGATCCGCGTATCTATCAACTGGCGCTTGATCGCCTGGGCGTGCGCGCCGACGAAGCGATCTTTCTGGACGATTTTCAGGTGAACATCAATGCCTGCACGGCGCTGGGGATGCACGGCGTGCACTTCAAATCAGCCGAGCAGGCGCAGCGCGACATCCGGTCGTTGTTGGCGTAAGCGGGTATGACCATCATTGGCATCGTCGCCGATACGCACGTGCCACAGCGCCTGGCGCAGCTGCCCGATCGGTTGGCCGACGCTCTGCAGGGCGTGGATCTGATTTTACACGCGGGCGACATCACGTCGCGCCAGGTGCTGATCGATCTGGAGAAAATCGCGCCCGTGCAGGCGGTGGCCGGCAACGCCGATCTGGTGGGGCATGGCCTGCCGCTGACGCGCGTGATTGAGATCGAAGGCCGCCGCATCGGGCTGGTACACGGCCACGGCGGCTGGGCCAAATATCTGGCGGGCAAGGTGCGCGATCGGTTGGGCTACCGCGAAGAGTATTACCTGAAGATTGTCGCGGAGTCGTTTGGGCGGGTGGACGCGGCGCGTATAGACGCGGCGCGTATAGACGCGATCGTGTTTGGGCATACGCACCGGGTTTTTACCGAAGTCCGATCGGGTGTGCTGCTGTTCAATCCCGGTCCGGTGGCGCCCGATTACTACAACACGCCCGGTCCGCAAATCGGTCTACTCCACGTTTCGCCGTCAGGTCTTGAACCGGCGATCATCGCGCTGTAACGTACCCGTAACCCGTTTGGTACGCAGAGTTGATTGGCGATTGCTTTGATTTGTTGTACAATGCCCGTGAGATTGGTGACTATCATGGATCGCGCGCTCATATCAGTTGAACATTACGGCGACCTGGCCGAACATCTGGCCGTGGCGCGACAGCATGCCGTGGGGCTGGAATTGCAGGAGTTTTCCGATCCCAATGTGCTGGACGGCGACTGGCGCAGTTTGCTCGATCAATACGAGCGGGCGTTGGATGGGTTCAGCGGGCTGCGCTCGATGCACGGGGCCTACATCGATCTGGTCAGCGGCAGCCCGGATCTGCGGCTGGTCTCGCTAACGCGCGAGCGCTACCTGCACAATCTGGACATCGGCCGGGCGCTGGGCGTGCTGTACATTGACTTTCATGCCAATTATCTGCCGCTGGTGGATCATCCCAGTTATCTGCCCGGCTGGGTGGAGCGGCAAGTGGCGTTCTGGGCGCCCATGGCCGAGCAGGCTGAGCAGTATGGCATTACCCTGCTGCTGGAAAATATGTGGGAGCCTGATCCGGCCATCATCGTGCGAATCCTCGATCGGGTGCGGTCGCCCTATTTGAGGGCATGTCTGGATGTGGGTCATGCGGTGCTTTATTCGCATCTGCCGCTGCGCGAGTGGGTCCGGCAGCTGGGCGATCATTTGATTTACACGCACCTGCACAACAATCACGGCACCACCGATGAGCATCTGGCCTTTGGCGACGGCGTCATCGACTTCCCCGATGTACTGAACATACTGCGGGCCATGCCCCAGCCGCCACTGTTCAGTCTGGAACTGCCCAGCATCAAATTGATTCGAGACAGCCTGCCCTATCTACGGCTGGCGAGTTAAAGCGACACCGACAAAAGAAAACAGCGCGATCTCCATGGAGATCGCGCTGTTCGATCAGCGGGTTAGTCGGCGCGCACCCGGCCAAAGGCCCGCCGGACCGCGGTGGTCAAGAGATACGCCATGATGAGACAGCGCACGGTCAGCGACAGCAGCACGCCGGACAGTGAAGGCGCGCCGGGCAGACTGGTTATCCCGACGATGAGACCGAAGCCGGTCAGCACGACCCCCAGCCACCACGCCCACGAGCGCAGCGTCCAGAAGCCATACGCGACCAGTAAATTCAAAGCCGCATCGAAGAAGGTAAAGAAAAAGCGCAGATTGGCGTCGGGTGTGCCGACAGCCGCCAGACTGGCGGCTGTGATCAAGCCCAGCCCGCCAAAAATCAGGGCGGCCACCGCGAGCAATTTGATGCCGGACAAATAAGTGAGTTTCAAGGCGCGCTCTCAACACAATGCGAGGCCAGTTGCCGCTGGCCTCGCTGTCATTCACTTCTTTTTGCGCGCTTTGCGCACCAGGCCCTTGGGCCAATCAACCACTTTGCGAGTGGGTTTGGCCTCCACCATGTGCTTGGTGGCGCGCTCGATTTCGCCGGAATCGTAGCCTTCGGTCTGGGCCGCCAGGGCATCCAGCGCGGCGCGCTCCTCCGGTGTGAGAACGCGGCCGGCCTGCACATCCAGCTCGACCATTGCCAGCAGCAAGGCGCGTTCATCGGGCGGCAACTTCGGGGCGTTTTCCAACAGCCACTGAGCTTTGCCGGCGACAAATAACGAGTCTTTCTTGGTCATGGCCTCGAATCCTTTCCACGCGAATGGTGCTGATTGGATTATACGCTAAGTTGGGAACTGGTCAATTGGCTACCGGGTAGATTGGTAAATTGGTCGATTGGTCAACTGGTCGAATGGTCAACCAGTCACGGCTTACCAGTCACCGATTAATCGTCTCTCGTCAGCCTGTTCCGGCGCGGAAACCACGGCACGAACGCGCTGGTCGTTTCCATGTATTCTCTGTAACCCGGCTTGGTTTTGGCGAGCGTCTTTTCCAGCAAGCCCACGCCGGAAACTTTGATCAAGAACAGTGTCATGATGATGGGACTGAGGATTGTCCACCAGCCGCCCGCACCGAGCGCGATGGCGTAATACCCCCACCACTGCGCGCTGTCGCCGAAGTAGTTGGGATGCCGCGTCAGCGCCCACAGGCCGGTATTGAGCAGATTACCTTTGTTGGCCGGATTGGCTTTGAAGGCGGCCAGCTGTGCATCGCCCATCGCCTCGAAGTAGAAGCCGATGACCCAGATGAGCGCTCCAATAACGTCAAACGCGGTCAGCGCATCGGGTGCGGCACTCACTTGCGCCAGCAGCAGCGGCAGGCCGATGACGAAACTCAATGTGCCTTGTAACAAAAAGACTTGAAAGAAGCTTACCCACCAGTAGCGCTCCGGCCCGTACTTGCGGCGAAACTCCTGATAGCGAAAGTCCTCCGGCTTGCCGTGATTGCGCCGGTAGATATAAAGACCCAGCCGCAATCCCCAGATCGTGACGAGTGCGGCCAGCAGCAACTTGCGCGGCAGGTAGCCATCGGGCGTGAGCAGGAAGTAGACCCACACCTGCAAGACAAAGCTGGGTCCCCAGAAAATATCGACGATGCTGGCATTCTTGACGCGCACGCTGTATAGCCAGAGCAGCGCCATAAAGGCCATGAGGAGACCGTAGTTGGTGAGAAAGAGTTGAAGCATGGAACTCCTGGTAAATTGGTAATCGGTCAATTGGTCAACCGGTTACCAGTCAACCGGTTGACCAATTGACCGGTTACTGATTACGCCTCACGGCCCAGCAGCGCCACCTGCATCTCAGTCGGAAAGGTGACGACCCGTCCGGCGCGATCGATCAACATGAGTTGTACCTGACCGGTGACCAGGTGTCTAGCCGAATCCGTCTCGACGATTTCGTAGCCAAACGTCAGTGCGCGGCTGCGCAGCGATTCGACCCAGGTGCGCACGGTGACCCGCTCGCCGTAGTGAGCGGGTGCATAGTAGCGCACGTGAACGTCGGTTACAGCCAGGGCGTGACCCTGCTGCTCTACTTCGGCATAGTTCACGCCGCGCCGGCGCATGTAATCCGATCGGCCTTCTTCCATCCAGCGGACGTAGTTGCTGTGATGGACGATGCCCATCTGATCGGTCTCGTAGTAGCGGACGTGAAACGTAGTCTCCAGGGCGAGAGGGTCGATCGGGTGGTTTGAGGTCATGAGTGGTTGGCCTTGGGTGATCGGATTGAACTATCGACTAGATTATACCCGAGCGGCGGGAGGCAATCGGGCCAAAAATTTGTTGACAATTGACGGCGCTAAGGTTATGCTAAAGCTATCTGGGGGTAATTCAGCATGGGATTGATTCGACTCGCCAAGCGGGCGCAGGCTAATCTAAAGCGCATCGCCCGTTCACGGTCCGACAAGCGCAGCGCCAAACGGGCCAGGGCGCTGCTGGGTCTGCATCACGGCAAGAGCGTTCAGCAGGTGGCCGAAGAAACAGGGATGAGCCGCCAGGCCGTGTATAATTTACAGAAGCGGTATCTGGCCCGGCACGAACAGCGGGTGCATGAACGGCTGGCTGATGCGCAACACACCGGCCGCCCGCCCGAAAAGCAGCGCCTGGTGATGCGCATCATCAGCAAATTGCTGCGGCGCAGTCCGCGCCGCTACGGCTACGAGGCCGCCGATTGGACGGTGCCGCTGCTGCATGAGGAAGTCCAGAAGACCTCGGGGGTCTCGGTCAGCCGCCGCACGATCCGGCGGGCACTCAATGCCCTGCGCGGTAAGGCCGGTTGACCTTAGCCCATGCAGAATGGCCCGCGCGGTCAGGCAAGTTGTCAACTTGCCCCTACAAGAAGGGAATGCCATGTCCGATCAAGCGGTCAAGCGTGCGCAAGACGTCAAACGTCGTCACGAAGCGCAGTTGCTGCGTAAACCCAACGTCGTCGCCGTGGGTGTCGGCTTTCGTACCCGCGGCGGCCAACCCACTCAAGAAGTTTGCATCGTCGTGTCCGTCAAGACCAAAGTGCCGGCCGCGCAATTGAAGCGCGGCGACTTGCTGCCCGCGTCGATCGACGGAGTGCCGATCGATGTGGTGGAAACCGGCGCGATCCGCGCCCGGTGATCAACCCGCACCCCGATCGTAGTATCCAGCCCGGAGGAAAACATGGATCCGTTCTTTGCTGCCATTGCCGCCGTTCAAGAGACCAAGCGTCAAGCCGAAACCATGCTGATGAACCTGACCAATGTCGTGGCGACCGGTGTGGGCTTCAAGATCGCCGGCGATCAGGTGACGACCGAACCGTCGGTGATCGTCTCGGTCGTCAAGAAGCTGCCTACCGCACAGCTGACTGAATCGGCCCTGGTGCCCAGGACGATTAACGGCGTCAAGACCGATGTGATCGAGACGGGCAAAATCGTTGCCTTTCAACAACAGGGGAAGATGCGGCCGGCGCGCCCCGGCATCAGCATCGGGCATTACCTGATTACTGCGGGCACGTTCGGCTGCCTGGTGCAGAAAAACGGGCAAGTGTTCATCTTGAGCAACAACCACGTGCTGGCTAATTCCAACGATGCGCAGGTGGGCGATCCCATCTGGCAGCCCGGCAAATTTGATGGTGGCACCAGCGCGGATCAGATTGGCACGCTGGAGCAGTTCATCCCGATCGGTTTTCCCGGCGGCGGCACCACACCGCCCGGCTGCTCGCCGCTGGCCGCGATCTTGAAGCTGTTCAATCCGGGCGGTACGCCCAAGTCACAAATCAACGAGCCGGGCAACAACACCGTCGATTGCGCCATCGCGCGGCCGACATCGCCCGATCTGGTCACGCCGGATATTCTGAACATCGGTGTGCCGAGCGGCGTGGGCACGGCCACACTGGGTACGGCCCTGCAAAAGATGGGCCGCACCACCGCCTACACGACCGGCCAGATCACGCAGATCGATGTCACCGTCTCGGTCGATTATGGCGGCAAGGTCGCTGTCTTCAAGAATCAACTGATGGCGGGCGCGATGAGCGCGGGCGGCGATTCCGGCTCAGCCGTGCTGGACATGCAGCAGCGGGTCGTCGGGTTGCTATACGCCGGATCGGACACCACCACGATCCTGAACCCGATTCAATTCGTGCTGGATGCGCTGCAAGTGCAGCTGGTCACGGCGTAACCGCGCCCACCGATCGTCCTTGAGACCTCGCAGGTTTTGACGCGCCGATCCGAATCGGTCTGTCCGAACCTGCGAGGTTTGTTTGTCGGCAAAATCAGGGGTGATGACCGTGTGTTGCGCCTTCAACGGCCTGTGATAGAATACGCGCCATTCATTTGGAGGCGGCCATGACTCAACGCGATACCCATACCGTCAAGATTGCCGGACTGACGCGCCATCTACAGTTGTTTCAGGTTGCGCCCGGTGTAAAGATTGCGCTCTTCAACATGCTGGGCGACACCGAGATCGTCGAGGCCTCGGCGAAGGCGCTGGCCAAACGGCTGCCGCCGGAAGCGCAAGTGCTGCTGACGGCCGAAGCCAAGAGCATCCCGCTGGCGCACGCCATGTCGGTGGAATCCAGGCTGCCCTATGTGGTGCTGCGCAAGAGCTACAAGCCCTACATGGGCGAGACGATCAGCGCCGAGACGCTGTCCATCACGACCGGCCAGCCGCAGACGCTGTATCTGGACGAGAAGGACATTGCCCAGATCAAGGGCAAGAATGTCGTTATCGTCGACGACGTGATCAGCACGGGCAGCACGCTGCAAGGCATGCGGTTGATCATCGAGAAAGCCGGCGGCAAAATCGTGGCAACGACGGCGGTGTTCACCGAGGGCGAGCGTGCCCGGTGGAAAGACATCATCGCCCTGGGCCACCTCCCGATCTTTTCGCCCAAGTGATGCTATGTCCCAGTTGACGCGCGAAGAAGTTCAACAGCTGATCGGTGAGCGCAAAGCGCGCGGCACCTCAGAACTATCCCTCAAGCACGCCGATTTGTCGGGCCTGGATCTATCGGGTCTCGATCTGCACGGCGTGCGGCTGCGTCAGGCCAACCTCAGCACGACCGATTTGCACGAAACCAACCTCAGCGGCGCGGACCTGATCGAAGCTGATCTGTCGTTGTGCGATCTGCGCAAAGCCGATCTGTATCAGGCCAACTGCACCGGCGCCAATTTAACCGGCGCCAACCTCACGTTTGCGCTCGTGGCCCAGACTAATTTCACGGCGGCGCTGCTGCACGAGGCCAACCTCACGTTCGCCGATGCGCGCCGCGCCAACTTTGCGCTGGCCGACCTGAGCCGCGCCAATCTGCGCGAAGCGAAATTACAAGGGGCCAAACTCGATCAAGCGGACTTGACCGACGCCAAGTTACAGGGTGCAATCATGCCG
>JACRBO010000757.1 GCA_016219235.1 Chloroflexota bacterium | reverse complement strand
TCGGCAGCCCCGATAACGTGCCGGTGCTGATCAACCAGGCCTACCGCTACAATACCTACCTGGGCGAGGTCGTGCTAGGGTTGCTGCCCAAGGCAGGCGGCGGCTACAATGTGGTGTCCCGCGCGGGCCGCTATATCGCCAACACCACCAGCGTGACACAGGACGCCGAAGTCAAGGCGATCGTCGAGCCGTACGATGCGTTCTTCCAGTCGTACAAGAACCGCACGCTTGGTCAGACGGCTGCCCCGTTCGATATGACTGACGCGTATGTCGGTGAAACGAACGGAGCCAACCTGCAAGTGGATGCGTCGTTGTGGAAGCTCACCAGCACGCTGGGCATCACCATTGACTTCCACCTGTCAGGGGCAATGACGCAACCCACTCAGAAAGTGATGTTCCCGACGGCGTCAATGACCACTCCGGTGACGATGACTGTGAACGATATGTTCACACTTATGCCGTATGAGAACTCGCTGGTGGTCATGGACATCAACGGCGAGCAGCTCAAGGCCATTCTGGAGCGCGGCTTCCGCAACTACTGGTACTACAAGAACACCAGCAATGCGGGCGGTTACTCCAAGTACACCACCTGTATGCTGGACGTGTCAGCGGGTGGCGTGATTACGTACCAGGACACCCTCTCGTACACGACGGGCATCGACTACGTGGTGGGCATGGCGGTCAACGGCGCCCCGATCGACTTCACGGCGGCAACGACGTACACGGTCTCGACGGTCAACTACCTGGCCGCCGGTTCGTGCAACTTCAACAACGGCGGTGTTTCGCTGTGGCCGATCCCCCAGATCGTAGCCGACACGCAGTATTACGTTCGCGATGTGATGATCGACTACCTGCCGCTGCTGCCGCAACCGATCAATCCGCAAATCGAAGGCCGCCTGGTTTTCTTGCCGACGCCGTAACCCGATTGCTTTCCGCGCTCACTCCGGTTGAGTGATTAACCAGACCTCGGAGGTTGTGCGAACCTGTGGTTCGCCTAAAACCTCCGAGGTCTTTTTCTACGGTACAATTACTGGCATGTCTAAACCGCTCGAAATGAACTTCTGCCCCTGTTGTGGTCACGCGCTGGAAGATCGCTTTCTGTTTGGCCGTACCCGCCGCAAGTGTCCCAACTGCGGCTTTACCTTCTTCCGCGATCCCAAAGTAGCGGCGGGCGTGTTAGCCGAGAGGGACAATCGGGTGGTGCTGGTGCGCCGCTTATACGAGCCGCACATCGGCGACTGGGCGCTGCCCGCCGGTTTCGTCGAAATCGATGAAGGGCCAGTCACCGCCGCACTGCGCGAGTTGACCGAGGAGACCGGCTTGATTGGCAAAATCACCGGCACACTGGGGACATACCACATCCGATCGGACCCGCGCGGCTCGATCGTGATGATCCTCTATCACGCGCAAATTATCGCCGGCGAGTTGCAGGCCGGCGATGATGCTCAAGAGGTGCGTTTCTTCGCGCCCGATGAATTGCCGTCCAACCTCGCTTTTGCCTCGACCCGGGGCGCGCTGTTGCGCTGGTGCCGCACGCAGCGCTAACGTCCGCCCATCGACTCCGAAAAATCCAACTTTCGTCCGATGTTTGCACGGCGGCCCACGCTTACACTATTCACACTAGACTGCTGTGGAGGTTGCCATGCGTGACAAGGGGTCGGTGTTAGTCGGGACGGTGCTGATCGGGCTGGGTGTGCTGTTTTTGCTCAGCATCTGGCTGCGGATCAATCTGTGGGGCTTCTTCTGGCCGGGGCTGCTGATTGTGTTAGGCGTGCTGATCCTGGTGCGCTCGCGCAACACGCCCGCCGGCACGCGCAGCGAATTTGTGCTGCTGGCCGACATCGAGCGTGAAGGTGACTGGCCGGTGACCAACGAGGAAACGTGGATTGGTGTCGGTGACGTGGACCTGGACTTCACGCACGCCACCGTGCCGGCCGGTGAAACAACGATTGGCGTGCGCGGCTTCGTCGGCGACGTGGAAGTGATCGTGCCGCAGAGTGTGGGCCTGTCGATCAATGCCAGCGGCTTTGTGACTAACGTGAAGCGGGGCGGCGGCGAACACCCTGTGTTTCTGGGGCCGTATCATTACCAGACCGAGGGTTACGAAACCGCTGAACGCAAGATTAAATTAGAGACCTCGTTCTTTGTTCACGACCTCAAACTGCGGCAAGTCTAAGCCCGATAAGCGACTACCGCCCGACGGCCACTGTGACCGTCGGGCGGTTTTGATTGACCGGCAAGCATCCGAGCGGAACGTAAGTGGCGTCGAAGGATGCGGTTGTGTGTTTTAATACGCCCCCAATTCCCGCAAGCGATCGTCGTCAATCCCAAAGTAATGGGCCACTTCATGGCGGACAACTCTGTGCGTCAAAGCCTGCGCCTCTGGCCGTGTTCGGCATTGTAGGAGTATCGGCTGCCGATAGATACTGATCTTATCCGGTGTGACCAGCATGTAACTCGAAGTGCGTTTGGTGAGCGGGATGCCGTGATAGAAGCCCAGCAATTCTTCCGGCCGGCGAAGGCCCGCTACGCGCAGCGTTTCGCGATCGGCCCAGTCTTCCACCGCGATTGCCACGTTATCCATGCGCTCGCGGAAATACGCGGGCAAGCCCGCCATCGCCTCATCTACCCACTGCTCAAATTCGTTGAAGTCCACCATGATGCGAGGATTATACCATCCACGATTCAGGCGACATTGACACTACACCGGCTGGTGCTACCTTCTCAGCAGTGGTAGATACAGCGCCGACAGCGTTGCCTGCGTGGTCGCTTGCGCCTGATCGGGTACGGCTTGCCGCAAACCCACGTTGTCGGTTGCCGCACATTTGAAGTCGTAGGTGCTGTCTTTCGATCCGACAAACGCAGCCTGCGTGGTCGTTACCGCCGATTGCCACAACGTCCACGATCCGCCGTTCGTCGATGAGTACACATCGTGATAAGCCACGCCGCTGCCGACATCACTGCTAGTCCACGCAACACTGAACGAAGTCGGCGAAGCGGCGGGCAGCGGATTGACCACACAACTCGGCGCGTCCTTATCCAGCATGTTGACGTACACGTTGGTGTCGATCGGCGCGTTGTCGTCGAAGAAAATTCGCGCCCACTGCTCGAACGCCGCGCCGGTCAGTGCATCGACGCGAGGCTGCGCACTGAAGATCACATAGCCTTCGCCACGGCCGGTCGCATCGTTGGGCGGCAGAAAGCCCAGCAGCGAATCAAGCGGCTCTTCACCCGTCGCCGGATCGATCGATTTGAACAGCCACGTCAGTTGTCCGCTGTACGGCGCGACCTGCGCCGTCAATCTCACGGCCACGCTGTATTGCGCGCTCACATCGATTACTTCGCTCAGGCTGGCCTGCGGCGTCTCGAAGAACACGTGCGTGTCGCCAAAGCCCGCGCCATACAATCGGATAGAAGATGGATCGAGATCGGCGTCGAGTGTGTGTTGGATCAACACCTCGGCAGCAGACGCCGTAGCGGTCGGCACGTTCTCAAATCGAATCGTGTACAGCATCGTTTGTTCGGTCAGCCAGCCTGCTGTGCCGTAACCCAGTGGGCCGATCATTTCATTGGGATCGAAGGAGTTGCGCTGCTGCGTGATGCGTCCGTCTCGCCGATCGAGCACGCCCGGCCCGAAGACGTTGCCGGGGTCCTCCGTGTAGTACCACGCAAAGACATCGTCCCAGTTCTCGCGCACATACTTGCCCAATGTGTTTTCGCCCACCGAATAGACACCATCGACGATGGCCCCTGCGAACGGCACCTTAGCCGTGATCAGCGCCGCTTTGGCGGTGGACAGGCTGCCGCTGACAAACGCATCGCACGCCGTATCGAGGTTGCCCGTAACCTGATAGTCTTGAATCTTGTTGTAGGTGTCCCAACCCCCGAAGCCCACATCCGCCCAGTCGAGGACCGAACTGGCTGTGCTCAATCGCCCCGACAATTTGGCGGCATCGTCGGACAGCGACAACAACTTCTGACCTTGTTCCTGTGTCTTTTGCAGCAGACCGGAGTTGAGATACTCGTCGGCCGTCATGCCCCACTGTTTGGCCTGCTGATAGGCACCTTCCAGATTCTTAGCGTTGAGCGCGTGCGCGGCGTCGTCGATGAAGTCCAGCATGTGGCCGGTGGCTTCCACATGGTTGCTCGGATCGCTCACGATCTCGCCCGCCGATTTGGTCTCGAAACCGTCATAGTCGATCTGGTTGATCGGATCGTTGGCGGCGTAGTGATAGGCGTTGAATACCGCGCGTCGCACCGGCTCTTCACTGATGAAGCGACCCAGAGTCGCATCGTAATAGCGTGATCGCGCCAGCGTCAACGCGCCCGTGCGCTGCATGCCCCACTTGCCGCCAAACTGGAATGGATTCGGCACGCCCTCGATCGAACTTTCGATCTCGCCGAACGGTAGATAGCGATAGGCATTGATCAACGCACCGCTGGCATCCGTCAACAGCGCCGCGTTGCCGGACGCATCGAAGCCGTAGAAGGCCGCGCCCCCGCCGTCGATGCGGCTCACCAGTCCGCGCCCCTGCACGTAACGCGCGATTAATGCGCCGCCCCCGTTGTATTCGGCGAAGACACCGCCGGGACCGGTGGGATCGATCAAGTACTCGGTGCGTGCGCCGTTGCGTGTGGCAGCCAGCCGATTGCCAAAGGCATCGTACTCGAACGTCCAACTCTCACCGGGGGCATTCAGCGCGATCAAGTTGTCGTTGTCGTCCCAGTGATATGTCGTGCTGCCCCGCGCCGTGAGGTTGCCATCGGCATCGTGCGTCAGCGTGATACCGCCCGTCGAGGTGTACTGACTCATGGCATTGGTGGTGTACGGCGTGATCGCGCCGTCGTCGTTCACCTGCACACGATTAGCGGCGACATCGTAGGTGTACGTGATCGATCGGCCCGATGGCAGCCCCACGGACGTGAGTTGCCCGGCGGCGTCATACGCATACGTCGTCGTGCCGCTGATCGTCGTCACGCTGGTGCGCCGATTTTGATCATCATAGACGTAGGCAAATTGATCGAGCACGCTGTTGCCCGCACCGAGGTGTGTCAGACTGATCACGCGCGCGGCGGCATCGTATGCGTAGGTCGTCGCCGTGCCGTTGGCGTTATCCGATCGCACCATGCGCCCGATTGTGTCGTAGGTGTAGGTCACGATCGGTTGATTCACCCCATCGCGCACGTGCCACAGCCGCCTGCCCGAAGTGTAATCGTAGCGCAGCGTGAAACCGGCGTGATCGACGATCTCGATCGGGCGGCCGAGCACGTCGTAGGTGTAGTTGAGGTAACGCCCGTTGGCGTAAGCAACGCGCGTCAAGCGATCAAAGGCATCATACGTAAACGTCGTCGTCAGGCGCGTCGTGCCGCTGACCTGCACGGTCTGCGTCAGGTTGCGATGCGCGTCGTAGCCGTACAACACGTAAGCGCCGCTCACGTAGTCCTTGCGCGTGATCGATCCTTTGCCGTCGCGCGTCAACGTGATGGTGCGCCCGCGCCGATTGGTCCGTTGGGTCACATCGCCCGCCGAGTTGTAGGCAAACGATTCGATAGTGTTGTCGGCGCGCTTGACCTGCGTCAGGTTGCCCGCGCCGTTGTAAGTCAACTGCGTGGAGATAGCGCGTGCGTCGGTGAAGCGCGTCAACTGATTGAAGGTGGGTTCGTATACAAACTGCACGCTGCGCCCGGCGGCATCGCTCACGCCCGATAGGTTGCCGCGCCCGTCGTAGGTCAACGCGATTTGGGCGCCGCTGCTGTGGCTTAATTCAAGCACGTGGCCTTTGTCATCGAACTTCACCAGCGACCACTGGCCTAGCGGATCGATCGATCTGGCAAGCGGGCCGAAGTCGGCGCGATAGCCGATCGCGGTGTGGCCGAGTGCGTCTTGCAGCGTAAACACGCCCGCCGCGCCGCGTGTGATCGTGATCGGTTCGGTGATGCCGTTGACGCTGCGGCGGATCAAGCGGCCTTGCGCGTCGTACTGGAACTGCACGCTGTTGCCGTCGGGCTGCGTGACGCTGGCGATGGCGTGATTGACCAGCGGATTGCTGCTGATCACGTGCGTGTACGTGATCGTGCCTTCCGGCTTGACGATGTTGATCAGGTGGTCGCCGGGCGCGTCGTAAACGTAGGTGGTCACGCGCCCCACCGCATCGGTGACGGCGCTCAGGCGACCCTGTGGATTGTAAGTGAAACTGACTGAGTCACCGCGTGTATTGCTGAAGCCCGTCAACTGCGCGCCGGTGTAATTCGCCGTGACGCGATTGGTGTTGGGGGCTTCGACGTAGTTGAGATTGCCATCGGGCCAGAAGACTAGGCGCACGCCGTCTTTTTCACGCAGCGTAAACGCGCCCGCACTCTGCGTCAACTGCGCTTCATCGCCCGGCAGCCCTTTCCAGCCGCCGCCGCGCTGCGGCCTGAAGGCACGCTGAATCTGCCCGACGGTTACGATGACATCGCCTTGCGCGTTCGTGTCGATGCGAATGCGCGTTGGATCGGGCAGGCCGTAACCCAGCGCGCCCAACTGCTGGCGCAGCGCCACTTCGCCGAAGTTGCCCAATTGCCCCACGAAAAAGGCATTCAGCCGATCGACATCGCGGGTGTCGGTGCCCAGATCGCGCAGATACTGCGCCTGCTGAATCAACATCGCTTCGTATTGCGCGGTCGTCCACGTCGCGCCGTGCGAGGGCGGATTGGCCTTGATGGCATTCCATACGGCGTCGGGAATGGCGTTGGGTCGGAAGGCATTCGCCATGGCGTCCCAATTGATGACGCCGGGCTTCAGCAAATTGACGTTGACATCGATGAAGACGTTCGGCGTGCTGGTGATGGGCTGCGCCAGCAGCACTACGCTGCCCGACGCGCCGGGCGGGATGATGCCGGCTGGGCCGTCGGGGTTCGGATTGACGGCCAGCAGCTGGACAAACGTGCCGCGCGGCCCGGGTTCGTTGGGCCAGCGGAAACGCGCCAGCGCCGAGTCCACGACGATCACGCGCGCGGGCACGTTCAGCGCCGACGGGTTGTGATAGACGACGAGCACGGCGAACTCGCGCTGCACGCGCGTGAAGCGCGGCGCGACGACGAACATCTCCAACGGCTGATCGGCGGCGCAGCCTGCGGCTACCGGAAACTCGATTGAGTTGTTTGATTCGTCGTCGTCGAGTTCAGCAATCGACGCGGCGAGTGTGCCCGTGATCGCGCTGCCACTTGAAGGCGCGACATTGAAATTAATCAACCAGTTCTCGCCTGGTGGCAGCGGATCGTTTAACGCACACGTCGCGGTTGTGCCATCGAATGGGAACGTCGGTTGGCAACTCGCCGATCGATTTGGCGCGAACGATTGGAACGTGGCCGATGGATTGAGCGTGTGCGTGAACACGACACTTGTCGCGGCCAGATTGCCGCCGTTGGCAAGACTGACCGTGTAACTCAACACTGATCCGATCGGCTCGACGCAGACCGGCGCACCGGCGATCGCGTCCGGCGCGGGCGGTTTGTACTCGTCGAAGCCAAGATCGTACGCGCCAGCGATCGGGCGGGGATGATTTTCAAAATCGCGCGTGACTTGAGCCACCGGCGTGCCTGAGTTGTAAGCGGGTGATTGCGGCGTGATGTGATAATCATCGGACAGCGGATCGACAAAGCCCGGATCGGCATTGAAGGTGTTGACCAGCGAATTCGCTCCCTGCGTGATGATGGGTGTGGCGTAAAACAAATTGTGCGTGCCCGCCATCGGCGTGGAGGTCGTCCTGATCCCGATCGCGTGGTGCGTGACGATCGTGTTAGTGATGAAGCCGAGTCCGCCTTGCATGAGAATGGCGGGTTTGGCGTTGGGCGTTAAATCTGTAATCGTGGTGTTGACGATATGAGTCGTGTTGGCCGCGTAGAAATGATACAGGTGAACGGCTGCGCCATAGGGTTGAGTGGAATTGATCGTGTTGCGGGCAAATAGCACGTTGACCAGCCAGCCGTCGTTTGCGCCAAAACTGCGATACAGGCCGCCGCCCTCATCTTGCGCGTGGTTGCCGACGAACTGCGTGCCGGTGATGGCGAAGCCGCCCAACACCAGCAGCCCGCCGCCGCTGCTAGTGGCCGTGTTGTCCGCAAAGATGCCGCCGTTCACGGTGACGCTGTTGAGACGCACGGCCAGCCCGCCGCCATACAGGCCCGTGTTGCTGATGAAGTTGGTCGCGCTGACGCTGGCCGTATTTCCCAGCAGCTCCGCGCCGCCGCCATAGCCCAGCGTCAAGTTGTCTTCAAAGCGCGAGCGCAGCAGGCTGGTATTGTAGGCGTGCAGCCCGCCGCCGCCGGTGCTGCTGCCGCCAACCTGCGCGCGGTTGCCGATGAAGATTGTCTCGGTGACGCCGCCGGAGTTAAAAATGGACAGGCCGCCGACGTTCAGCGTCAGTGCCGCGTTGCGCTCAAAGCGCGAACGCAGCACGCTGGCGAACTGCGCCTGCCCGCCGCCGCTGCTGTTGGCGGCGTTACTGATCACCTGCGTGTCGGTCATCGCCAGCGTGTAGATTACAAATGCACCGCCGCTGTTCGTCGCGCGGTTGTTGCGAAAGATCGAGTTGTCTACCTTGCCGCTCACCGTGGCGTCCACCGCGCCGCCGTTGCGCCCAACGTTCCGCTCGAAAGTCGATCGCACAAGGGTGACATTCGGGGCGCTGATCGCGCCGCCGTCGATGTCTGAGGTGTTGCTGATGAAGGTCGAGTCACGCACGTCAAGGGTGACGCCTGCCCGGATCGCGCCGCCGCTGTTGCCGCCCCGGTTGCGCTCGAAGTCGCTGTTGAGGATCACGCCCGAACCCGCCAGATAGATCGCGCCGCCCGAGTTGAACAGCGTGCTGTAAGTCTGAGCCGAGTTGCTGATGAAGCGGTTGTCGGTCACTTCCAGCAGCACCGTGTTGTAATACACGTACAGGCCGCCCCCGATATCGGCCGAATTATTCTCGAACCGGCTGTTGACGATCTGAAACGTGTCCACGTTCGATCCGAAGTACACGCCGCCGCCATTGTTCGTAGCGCGATTGCCGCTGATGATCAGGCTATGTAGCAGCGGCTGAGCGGGGGTGTTGATCAAGATCGCGCCGCCGTGGCCGGTGACGTTGCCGCCCATGAACGTGAGGCCGGAGATGATCGTGCTGCTGTTGATCGATCCGCTGACCGTCAGCACGCGCATGTTGGGCGGCGCCTTCAGGGTCGTCGTGTTTGCTCCTGCACCAATTAAACTCACTGCCTTATTGAGTGTGAAACTCTGCACGTAGACGCCGGGCAGGATGTAAATCACATCACCCGCGATCGATCCATCGATGCACGCTTGCAGCGTGGTGTTACACGGCGCTGCGCCCGGATAGGTGCGTGTGGCCGTCGGCGCTGAAGTGACATGACGTACAAACACCAGCATCAACGCGATACCGATAGTCGATAAGATCAGCGCAGCCCCGATGGTTTTGATCGGCTTCATGGCTCTTCCTCCCGATTGGTTTGTGCCTCACCCCACGCGCTTGCGCGTCCCCTCTTCCGAAATCGCATCCTGAGTGGAGCGAAGCGAAGTCGAAGGACGATTTTGGGAGAGGGGGTTGGGGGGTGAGGCTAAACGTTCCCTCAACACCGCCCACAGTTCGTCGGCCCCGGCAAACGGCAAGCGCCACTCATCAGCGCTGCCCGGCTCGCTGAGCTGCCCGTGTAATGCGCCTTGATCGTCAAAGATCGCGCGGATGACAAAGGCGCGTTGGCGCGGAAATTTCCCCTGGCTGTTTGCCATGCAGCCAGGATAGCAGAGGCCAGTCAACACGGAGTCAACAAACTGGACGCTTCGCGTGGAGGTTGGAGGCTAGAGGTTGGAGGTTAGAAGTTGGAGATTGGAGAAGATTCGTGTCAATTCGTGGATCAGATTTCTTCGCCGTCCCGCAGCCGCTGCGCCAGCCATACGGTCAGCGCAGAAGGGGCAAGGCTCATCTCGCGTTGGAGCGTGGCTGCAGCCTCATCGTAAATCCTTAATGCAATCGAACGATTGCCTTGTCGGGCGTGAGCGCGCATCAACGCTTGATAGCCTTCTTCCAGCCACGGCGCACACTCGACGGCCCGCTGCGCCCACCCGATCGCTTCGGCGGCGCGATCGCGGCCCAGCAGTGCTTGAGCCACGTACAAACCGCCTTCCACGTACAGGCTCAATAATTTCTCACGCGGCTCCAGCGTCCATGTTTCGTAAGGCAGATCGGGTAGTAGCGGCTGCCAGCGTTCCAGCGTGGTCAACAGCGATTCGGGCAGCAGCGGCATGTCAGACTGATCGGCCCGCACGATGGGACGCACGCACGCTTCAAATTCGTCCGCGTCGATCGCGGCCACCGCACGACGCGGATCGAAGCAATAGACGTCGTCGTCAACATCGATGTACCGCGAGGCTGCGCGCGGGCGCATGTACGGTTCGAGCACTTTGCGCAGCCAGCTGTACACCTGCTTAAACGACGCCCGCGCCGACGAAGGATCGGCTTCGGGCCACAGATCTTCCAGAATCCGATCGCGAGTCAGCCGCTGGCCGTGATGCAGAGCGAAATATTGAAACAAGCGGCGCACGGCGGGCCGCGGCCAGTCGCCCGCCTCGATCGAGTGATCGCCACGACTCAGGCCGAACTCGCCCAGCAACGTCACACGCAGCGGCGGCGGCATGGATTGCTCAAGCGCGATCAAGGCTGCTTCGATGATCCGCGCAGCGTTCGCCTCTTTCTCACGTTCCAACGCCTCGGCCAGGAATGGCATTGTCTCTTCACGACCAATCGCCGCCAACGTCCGAGCCGCCCGCGCCCGGACTGTTGAATCAGCGTGCATAAGCAACGGCGCGATCATTTCGATGGAGCCTGTCTCGCACAAAGCCGGCAGCGCTTTCTCAAGCGCCATATCTTCGATCAAACACACCACCCAAAATTGCGCGCCCAGATCGGGATCGCGGTAAGTGAGCAAACGGGCGTAGCCGGGCCGCTCGATCGCACGCAGTACCGATCGGGCGTGGTGCTGCCAGCGCGGATCACGCTGCCGCCAGGCTTCCAGCATCAACCACACTCGCACAAAGACCAACTCCGCGCGTGCGCGCCAGCGGATGAAGCCGCACACTTCGGGATGCAAGTCGAGTGGCGGATCATTGGGCGCGGCCAACGACCAACGGGCCGCGTCGCGCCACAAGGCGATCTGCGCGCGAAAGAACGGCACGGGATTGTCGCCGGCCAGCACGTCGTCGGCCCGGCGGATCATCTCCGCATAACGCCGGTCACGACGCAGCAGCCAGCACTCCAGCCACGCCGTGCTGATCTCAACAACTGGTGTGCGATGCGCCGCCGCCTGATGAAACTTATCCAACCATGCTCGCGCCGTGACCAGATCACCGCGCCCTGTGGCGATGACGGCCCGATAAAACGGCGGCCACGTTTGATCGCCCGCCTCGATGCTTTCCACGGTTTGAGTCAGCGCATCGATCTCATCTTGCGTGCGTGCCAGCGCGTCCCAGTCGCCGGTGTACAGGTGCAAGTCACACAGCATGTGCAAACACCGCACGCGTAGACCGGGTAAATCCGTGTAGCGGTCGAGCGCGATCTGCATGTGCACCGCCGCCTCGGCAAACTCGCCCAGCGGAGCCAGCACGGTGATCGCCAGGTTCTGCCGGTTGAATAACTCTTCGTCCACATCGCCCGCTGTCTGCGCCAGCGTGATCGCTTCGAGGTAGGCCCGCCGCGCTTCGCGAAAGCGATTGGTCTCGCCCAGCACCACACACACCAGCCGCAGCGCGTAGCGTCGATCGGCCTCCGGCAGTCGAGCAGCGTGTAACACAACTTGCAGCGTGTTCAGCGCTGCGTCGTATTCGCCAGTGCGATAGTGAAACAGGCCCAGGCGCGTGCGCGCTCGCAGGCCGCCGATAGCATCGCCGTCGTGTTCCGTAATCGCCAGCGCGCGCCGCACATGTGCCCACGCTTCATCTCGAAGACCGGGCACGTCGAACACGAAATACCCCAGCTGCGTCAGTAGTGCAGGTTGCTGATCGAGCAGATCGTCGGGCAGGCTCAACACCCAACGCCGGTACGTGTGAAAGCGGCCTTGTCCCCGTACAAAACTTACGGGCACGTCCAGCAGCAAACGCACCGCCGATGCATAGCGCCTGCCGGCCAGGGCGTGCTCGACGGCCTGCTCGCGATCATCATGCGCCTCAAACCACTGCACGGCACAATCGAACAGCGAGCCGGTATCGTTCAGCGTCGCCAATAGAAACTCGCGGATCAGATCGTGATATTTGAACCAGCCCGGTTGATCGGTTGTCTCAAGAAAGAGATTGCGACGCTGAACCTCGGCGCGAAGTTCAACGGCCCGATCGATCCGCTCACCCGACAAAGCCGCGGCCAGTTCGTCGGTGAAGCGCAGCGGCACGCTGGTGAGTTGCACATAGCGCCGCAGGTCGGCGGGCAAGCCGCGCAGCACGGCATCGGCCAGATACTCAAACAGCGATTGAGATCGATCGGGCGCGAGAGTGCCGATCGGATGGTGGGCGATCAACGCCAGCGCCAGCGGCCAGCCCTGTGTGCGCGCGAACCAGTCGCGAGATCGATCGTGATCGCGCAACAGCGCCGCGGCTTCTATCGACGTGAAGGCCAGATCGGCGGCAGTGAAGTGTGCGTGAGCGAACGGTTCGAGCAGCGACGGAATCTGTCGCCCGGCGACTACGAAATGCGCAGTGGGAGCGTGCAGCTGATCGGCCAGCCACGCCGCCGACTCGGGTGCGTCTTGCAGTACCTGCACATCGTCGAGCAGGATGAAAGCGCCGGCACGCAGCCACGCCTGAAGATGAAGTTGAAGCTGTGTCGGATCGGCGTGGGCGGGCGTGAGGGCCAGGTAGTGAGCGTGCGGCGTAGTCAGCGCGTAAGCGCGCAACAGCGTCGATTTGCCGTAGCCGGGCGGGGCCGCCAGCAAGACGTGACCGCCGCGCAGCGCGGCGGTCAGCCGGCGCAGCAAACGCGGACGTTCAAGCAGTGGCAACGGGTCCATGAGCAGATCAACCGGCAGGCGACCAGCAGATGATGTACGTTCATCTTACCGCACTGCGCGTGATGCGCAAGACCGCAGCACAAGTTCTAACGAGGTTTTGACACATGGGCCTATCCGGTCCGCGTCAAGGCGGTTGACCTCCCTCAGGTCGAGCTCGATCGAGCGCAGCGTCTCGGCTGCAATCTGACGGAGGCTTCACATCTCCCGCCGGAGGCCGCGGACGTGATGGGACAGGTGGACTGGCCGTTATCAATGGCAGCGGATGCCTCGTGAGCGGGCCGACATGTTAACGGACCGGCAATCGCCTCGTCTATCCACCGCTCAAAGTCGTCGAGTTCAACCATGCGGCGAATATACCATCCGGCTGCTCGGCCATGTCGTTGCTCGAATCGATCGGGCTGGCAATGACGTGCCAATCGAGTCATTGCTTTCATAAAAATTACGAATTGAACGGAGCGAGTCACCTAAAAGTGATCAGTCAATCGAAACGCGCGGCAACTTTCACGCTTCACTCAACGTCAGTTCAACCGCCTGCCGCACTGTCAGCGTTTGCCCGCTGCGCCAGGCTTCAGCGTAACTCGCTTCGCCCAGCTCCGCGTGCGCGGCCGCCAAACGTTCAGTCCACAGCCTTTGTTGATCGATCGAGAGTCGCTCATAGCAATTAGGCAGCCGCGTCATGGCCGTCGCGCACAGCCGCACGCCCGAATGAAAGCGCTGCGCCACCAGATCGATGAGTCCGCAATAGGCCAGGGCGCGCGCCGTATACGTCACCGTTTCCAGCGCCTGTGGGAGCAGCTCGCGCACGATGGATCGAGCCGCCCACACATCCCCTTCACCCAGCGTCAGCCAGGCCAGCATCAGGCGCGCGTAAACGACCCCCGGCCGATCACCCATCGCCATGAACAACGGCTCGGCCTCCGTCAGCCAGGCGCGGCCTTGCGGCCAGTTGTGCTGCTCAGCGGACGTGTCGCCACCGAGGCTTAACATCCAGGCCAGGTGCCGTCGATCGTCTCCCGCGCGCGCAAAGCTGATGCACTCCATTGTGGCGTGCCAGGCGCGATCAGTATCACCCAGGGCCCCCGCCGCCAATGCGACGCCGCTCCACGCCCACGAAATGCCGATCGGATTACCCACCAACCGGAAGTAAGCCAACGCTTCCTGCGCCTCCGCTTCAACTCGATCGGGTTGTCCCTTGATGCTGTAATGATCGGTCAGCCGCATCGCGATGCAACCCAGCTGGTAGCGATCGTCTAGCGTCTGCGCGATAGAGCGGCTTTCTTCCAGATACGGCAGCGCCGTGTCGAATTGCTGCTGGCGCTGCAAGAGTACTGCCAGCGAGTATAGGGCGCGCATGCGGAGCGCGGTGCGCGCGGGCGCCTGAATCAACAGGCGTTCGAGCCAGTCTACGCCTTCGGCATACTGTCCCCACAGGTACCAGTAGTTCCACAGGGCGTTTGCCATATTTAGCGCAGCCGTGACATCATAGGCCAGCAGCCACGTCAAAGCCGATCGCAGATTCGCCTGGTCACTCGCGAGCCGCGCCTGCCACAATGACATTTGGGATGTCAGGTAGCTCTGACCGGCCTGCTCGGCCAGCGCGTGGAAATAGGCGGCGTGCTTCTCGCGTACCGACTGTTCCTCGCCGCTCGACGCCAACTGTTCCATCGCATACTCGCGCAGCGTTTCCAGCAGCGTGAAGCGCGCGGTGTGATCGATCTCGCCGGCCGGATGCACCAGATTGACCTCGATCAGATCGATCAGCTGATCGCTGCCACACACCGCCGCGACTGCGGCGGCCGTGAATCCGCCGACAAACACACCCAGGCGCGCGAACAAGATTTGTTGATCGGGCGTCAGGCGTTGCGTACTCCATTCGATCGCGCCTCGCAAGGTTTGCTGCCGCGCCGATCGATTGTGCGGCCCCCGCGTCAGCACGGCGAGGCGATTCACCAGCCGGGCCGCCAGTTCTTGCGGCGGCATCACGCTGATCTGCGGCGCGGCCAACTCGATCGCCAACGGCAGCCCATCGAGCCGGACCACGATGGCCGCCACGGCGAGGGCATTCTCACGCGTCAAGGTGAAAGCCGGGTTGACCGCGCAGGCCCGATCGACAAAGAGCGCGATCGACGGCCAGCGTGCCAGTTCCGTAACGGCGGGTAGTTGCGACAGATCAGGCAGCGACAGCGGCGACACGGGAAAATCACGTTCGCCATACACCCGCAGCGGCACACGACTGGTGAGCAACACCTTCAAGAACGGCGCAGCCGTGAGCAGCTCGGCTACTACTGATCCGGCCGCGATGAGGTGCTCGAAGTTATCCAGCACCAGCAACGTCTGTCGATCGCGCAGATGCTCGCGCACGCGGTCGACTTCACTATCCATCGTTTCAGACAATCCCAACGTCTGTCGAATCTCTGTCACCACCGCAGCCGGCTCGTCTATCACGGCCAGATCGATCCAAAACGCGCCGTCTGCAAACTGGGTCGCGGTGTGCCACGCCACTTGCAAGGCCAGCGTCGTTTTGCCCACGCCGGGCGGGCCGAGGAGCGATAGCAGCCGCGTCGCCGGATCGAGCAACAGCGTGGTGAGTTGATCGAGTTCACGCTCGCGACCTAACAGGGGAAACATCGGAGCGGGCAGCGTCGGCCGCACAACCGCCCGCGTCTCGATGATCTCTTCCGCCACGATCGTGCGTTGTACGGTGCGGGTGATCGTGAGCGATTCGGGATGACCATGCGCCTGCGCAGCGAGTTGCAGGAGCCGCGCGGTCCACGCGGCTTCGTTCTGAAGCTCAAGCGCGGGAACGAACAAGGCGGCGATGGTCGTGAGATCGGGCAGGCGTTGATTCTTTTCGAGGCGCGTGACGTGCGTGCGACTGTAGCCCACCGCACGACTCAACTCGTCTTGCGTCAGGTGCGCGCGCTTGCGCAGGTAAGCGAGCAGATCACCAAACGATTGGAATGATTCAGGCGTGATGACCGTCATGCCCAGAATTATAACCGATTGATTGACACAAAAAGTCACCTTTGCCGGGTGGAAACCTGATACAACAGTTGTCATGTCCGACGACGCTGCCGCACAGCCATCGCACATCATCAAACGCACGCTGACCGTCACGACCGTCGAGACGTGGGTGATCACCATAGGCCCGGCACTGGAATCTGTCGATCGGCCTACCGAATCCGACGCGGCGCAGGACATCATCGACCAGACCATTGATCCAATCAGCCAGGACAATCAGGAGGAGCAACCATGAAACTTAAGCCGGTCGTAGTTCTCATCGCGGTGCTCGTATCGGCTGCTTGCAGTAGCAGCCCTGCACCGACGGTGCAACTGACGCCGACACGCCTGGTCGTAGCGCCAACGATCGAGGCCACCGCGAAACCAACGCTTGTCGCGCCAACGACCGTGCCAGCACAACCGATTGGCCAACCCGCCGATGTGAAGGCGGCCATTGCGGCCGCGATTGAGGCGCTGGACAAGCATGGGCCGTATCGCATGACGATCACCGCTTCAAGCGAAGCCGGTGGGCCGGTGACGCTCGAAGTGGTGCCGCCGGAACGATCGCGCTACAGCGGCAGCGTGGACGGCAAGCCCGTCGAAGTGATCAACATCGGCACGGCCGCCTATGTGCTCGATCCGGACGGCACGTGGCAGACCAGCACTACTGCTGATTCAAGTGCGGGGACACTGTTAAATGATCCCGCGACACTAAACAGCTTGACGGACGTCGAAGTGCTGCCGCCACAGACTATCAACGGCACGCTTACGACAGTCTATTCGTTTGTAGACGCCACTTCACCCGAAGTGAAGGTGACGTTGTGGGTGAGCCAGGACATAGGGCGTCCGGTGCAGATGCAGACGACCTCGACAGATGAAACGGTGCTGTATGTGATCGAGTACGACGCCGGCATCAAAGTCGAAGCGCCGGTGAAGTAAGGTGTTGTCGAAGATCACACGAACCACGAATGGTTACGGGGGGATGCTGATGCTTAAGAACAAACTATTGCACACGGCAGTGATATTGATGGTCGCGTTTTTCCCTGCCCGGGGCGCAGCCGCTTCCATGCAGCTGCGCCTTGCTGGTGGATCCCTGGTGGTTAATGACTACACCGATGCCGACACCCGGGATGGCTTCCTTAGCCTGCGCGAAGCCATGCTTGTAGCCGCTGGCGCCACGGGCCCATTCACGCCGCAGGAACGAAGCCAGTTGGGCGGTTGCGTCTTCAATGCGGGTGGGACGATCACCGGAGGCTGCGGCTCAGGGGGTGACACCATTACGTTCTCGCCGGCCCTCACCCAGATTATTCTGACGTCGAATCTGCCGCAGATCGCTAAGGACGGTGTGACGATCAACGGTGCGGTCAGCGCCGGGAACATCATTATCAACGCCAATGCCGTGGTGGATTATGGCTTCCGGGTGAATGCGAATCAGGTCACTTTGACCAACCTCACCGTCGTCAACACCAGCGGCGTTGGCAATGCAATCCGCCTGGAAAACAATCTCTGGATGGGGCTGCAAATCTACAATAATTATCTCGGGGTATTGCCCGGGTCCACGTCGTGCAGTAGTGCTGCCGGCATTACTTCACGGCCGTACTACACGATCCTCCTCTTAGGAGGCACGGGGATGGCTGATCCGGGCCTGGGTACCGCCTATATCGACAATAATGTGATCGGCTGCGCGCAGAATGATGGCATCGCGAATCAAGACGCCCCTTACGTTTACATTGGCCAGAATTTGGCAGGAGGATCAGCCGGAAACTGGATTGGCGTCAGCCGCGGGGGGGCGAATATTGGCAACAACGGCCGGGGGATCTCTGTGTGTTGTATCTCCACCACCACCGGGCTCCAGATCTTTGGCAACCACATCGCCTACAACGCCTTGGACGGTATCCATCTCTATTGGGCCTCAGGGGCAACTGTAAACAACAACCATACCTTCAACAACACCGGCGCCGGCATTCACTTGCTAAACGCCAGTTTTGCCTCATTCACCAACAATACGTCGCATGGGAATGGCAGCTCTGGGATTTTTCTAGACCACACAAGCGCCTATCCCCTCGCGAACCATGATAATCAGGTTGTCGGCGGCGCTTACTACCAAAACGGGGCTGCCGGGATCAGCGAAAGCATGGGTTCCGGCGAGAATACCTGGTCGCAGATCAGCACGTATGACAACATGGGGCTGGGCATTGACAAAGACGACAACGGCGTGCCGGGTGCGACGGGGGGAATCGTGATCACGTCGATCGTGCAGTCGGGTGGCGCGGTCACCGTCAACGGCCAGTACAACGGCGCCGTCCTCCTCGATTCCAAATATCACGTTGAGCTCTACCGCCTCGCGCCGGATCCGACGGGCTACGGCGAAGGTCGGACGTATCTGGGGGCGTACGATGTACAGTGGAACCTTCAGGGTGACACGACGTGGCACATCCGTGATCCACGCGGCCAGGCCGGCTGCTATACGGCGCTGCTGACGGTTCAAGATCTCTTTGGCACGACTAACACCTCATACGAGTTTGCGGCCAACTTCGGCCAGTGCCGTTTCGATGTGTTTCTGCCGGCGGTGCTGAAGTAATGGGGAGCGCGGGCCGCGCACGATTGAGGTGCAGGGAAGTAAGTTAGCGTCGAAGATCACACGAATCACAGCTGGCTGCGGGGGGAACTCATGCTCAAAAACAAAGTGCTGTATACGTTAGTGAAATTGTCGGTGATTGTATCGCTGGGTGGCACACAGTTCCAGCTGGCACAGGCTCAGCGACCCGCCCAGACCGATCGGACAGCGCCGGATACGCCGAACGCCGGTCCATCGTTTATTCAGCAGCTGCCTAATTCAGCCGTATCACGTATCGCCGAGGGCGGCGGCTGGGTCTACTGGTCGGACTATCTCCCGCCCGTTCTACCGCGGATTGCTGATCAAGGGCCGCAGGGCGTCAACGAAGGCACCGGTGTCTGGCGGCGGGGTGTGTATGGCCGGCTCTACTCCGTGCCGGGGCCAGTGCCGCTGGTGATGAGTCAGCCGCCGGCGATGATGTTCGCCGACGACGTCGCGCTGTACTACACCGATGGCTTTGGCATCAACCGCCGCCTGCACAATAACGTCGGTACCGAGCTGCCCACCGTCACTTTAGCCGACGGCATTACCAGCCTTGTGACCGATCCGGACACGAACAAACTATTCTGGCTGACGAACACCGGTAAGCTGATGGTCTCGGATCGACAGGGGCCGGTCAGTGATGGCTTTCCGCTCGCCAGCAATCTGCCCCCGACCACACGCAACCTGGTCATTGGCGGCAGCCGGTTGTACTGGTTCGCGGGATCGACGTTGTATTCGCTGGACAAGAACTGCCCGATCGCCCCCGACTGCACACCGGCCGTGTTGGTCAACGAGAACGGCGCCAGCCTGCTGTATCACGCCCGGATCAGCGGCGCAGGCCGATCGCAATTTCTGTACTGGGAAGACGGCCAGCGCATTCGGGCGTATAGCTGCAACTTTCTATCCGGCGCATGCAGTGTGTCCACAATTTACGACGCGTGGTTGAACGAAGGGGAGTCTATTTTGCCCGGCTCACTGACCGCCACTAACGGTAATCTGTACTGGCAGCAGCGGCTGGGCCTGACCGCGCTATACAAAGTGCGACGCCAGTATTACGTTTTTTCGAGCGGCGCTTATGTGTCGATGCAGTCGACCATCCTCCCCGATGATCCCAATAATGCCACTTACATTCCGAACGCCTCGATTCGCGCGGCAGCCACCTCGCTGTACTTTGGCGCGTCGAGCGGGGGCAGCAACTACTTTGCCCGCATTGCCTATGACACATTGCCCGTGCAGCGCAGCTTTGAAACGGAAGCCTGGGAAGTCACGCAGGGCATTCAGAACTTCGCCAATGATGTGCCGTTCGTCGCCGGCAAGCCGACGTTCGTTCGCGTCTATGGTCATATGACGGCCGGGACCAGCGCACGAGCTGTCGACGCCAAATTAGAAGCCTGGCGCAACGGCGTGCAGGTACCGATCGACGGTCAAAATGGCTATGTCTTCGACGCCGATTATTCGCTTGCGCCGTTGAATGATTCACGGCCTTTTGTCGATACCGCGGTGGCCGATCGGGCGCAGCTGCACGACAAGAGCTGGCTGTTCCAGCTGCCGGATCACTGGACGCAGGCCGGGGCTATCACGCTAAAAACGACGATCAATCTGCGCGGCAAAGACACCGAGATCGATGGCGGCGCCAACAACGAGCTGTCCAAAGTGTTCACGTTTGTGCGCAAATCGCCGGTCTGCCTGGCCTTTGTGCCGGTGCGCAGTGAGCGCGGCGTGCCGACGTTGTTTGCACCCAACCATTTGTTCAGCATCGACATGGCCCGTCGGTTGCTGCCCACCGCCGAGATCTGGACGTATTCGCGCAGTGAGCCGGTCGAAGAGATGGAGTATCGCATCGGCATTCCGCCCTGGGAATACGGCCCCTATGAGATGCGCAGTGCGGACGACAACGACGCCAGCAAGATCCTCAAATCGCTGGCCGTACTCGACACGTTTACGGATGATCCCGACGAGTGCGACAACGCCAATGCCATCACGCATTTCGTCGGTGTCGTGCGCGAGGATGAAGGCTGGGGCAACGGGATAGGCGCGAACGGGTTCCTGGCTAACGAACAACTGGTGTATAAATTGCCGGCGTCAACTCCCGACGGCATGACCTGGACCGCCGGGCTTGCGCCGACGCTGGCGCACGAGCTGGCCCACAACTATGGCCGGGATCACGTCGATTGTCCGGTCGGCAACCCCGCAGATATTGACGGCGTATATCCCTATCCTACCTGTGATCTCGACAACAATCAGCGCCAGGCGCACTGGGGCTTTAACACACTGTCGCTGTTCAACGGCGATGATGTCACCGTGCCCATCACACCAACTGGCGCCGGCGACCTGCTGTCGTACGCGCACCGGCTCAATCCGGCTAAACCGCGCTGGCCCAGTGATTACACCTGGAAAGCGCTATTCAATGCCATCGATGCGCCGCCGGTTGCGGCCAGCCAGGCCGCCTTGAGCGGCGCCGAACAAGCGCTGCTGGCCGCGCCATCGATCGTTTTTCTCAGCGGTGAGATCACCGCATCTCAAAACTCAGGCCAGCTCGGGCATGCCTGGGTCTTGCCGCAAACCAGCTTGAGTCATGGCATGCAGCAGAAACTGCTGCGTCAGGCCGCCCCGGCGGCTAACCGTGCCCAGGTTGACGCCTTTCATGTGCGCGTGCTGGGCGCTGGCCAGGCCGTGCTGGATGATCGCGCCATCACCCTCGGGCCGGCGCACGATGAGACGACGATCGGACAACAACCCTTCGTCCTATCCTTCCCCGCCCCGGCACAAGCGGTGACGACGCTGCGGTTGATGAACGGCGAGACGACGCTGGCTGAACTGCAACCCGGGGCGCAAGCCCCGATCGTGCAGCTGATCGCGCCGATCGGCGGCGCAGTGCTCGATGATCAGCTCACATTGGTCTGGCACGTCACGGATGGTGACCTGTCCGATCGGCTGCTGAACACCCTCCAGTACAGCCCCGACGACGGCGTGACGTGGATCGCGCTGGCAGCCGATGTGGCCAACCTCGCCGTCGGCAACACGGTCAGTCTGCCCTTGACCAACTTTGGCGGCGTGCCGGGCAACACCACTCAGGCTCGCATCCGGATTCTGGTGAGCGATGGCTACAACACGACGATCGTCACCTCGCCCCGCTTTACGGTGGCAAACCGTGCGCCCCAACCCCGCATTGCCGCGCCGCTGTCCGATCACGCGTTCACCGCCGCCGACGCCGTGCTTCTCGACGGATCGGCGATGGATGCCGAAGACGGGCCGGTGACTGAAGCGCAGTTGCGCTGGTCGCTTGACGGCACCGATCTGGGCGCCGGCTCAACGCTATCATTGCGTCCGCTGGCCGCCGGCGATCATACGCTCACACTGACTGCAACGGATCAAATGAGTCGATCGAATTCGACGAGCGTTCACTTCACAGTGGCACCCGTATCGCCACCGCTCGTCTCTGCGCCGACGCTGGACGGCATCTGCACCGATGCAGCCTATGCCGCTGCTCCGCGTGTGGGCGTGCCCAGTCTGGAAGGCGGGGCGCCGGCGACCGCTCAACTGGTGCGGACTGCGGATGCGTTGTGGGTGTGCGTCAGTAACCTGCCGCCCGTCAATCAATCCGTCGGTGTGTTGGTCGACACCGATCACAGCCGCCCCGGCCAACCCAACCCGCAGACGCTGATGCTGACGATGAATGAGCCGGGGGACATGCTCCAGCAGCGCGGTGACGGCACGGGCTATACGAGCGAAACCGCGCAAGGCTGGGACGCGCGCGCCGGTGTCGAAGACGACGATCCCAATGCCAACTGGCAAGCCGAATTCCGCATCGGCACCAGCGTCCTGGGCGGCTGGAATGATCAAATCGGTCTGGCGTTGATGCAGTCACGATCAGTGCCGGGCGGGCTGCAGACCACGCTCTATCCGTCGCTGGCCGCATTTGATGCGCCGAATACTTGGACGACCGCAGTGTTGGGCGAAGTGCCACACCTCTCGGCGATTTTACCCGTCTCCGCGACGGTTGGGAATGCGGCGTTCACGCTGGCGGTGACGGGCACCGGGTTTGAGACAGGCGCTGAATTGCTGTGGAACGGCGTACCCAGAGTCAGCCGTGTGATCGATGCCCTGCATCTTGAGGCGGATATTGCCGCCGCCGACTTAACTTCGGCCGGCACCATCTCACTGACGGTGCGCAACAGCGGCACCTTGGGCGCGCTCTCCAACCGGTTGGCGTTCGACGTTGTCAGCCCGGTGCCGTCGATCACTAACGCGACCTTTGCGCTGGGCGAACTGCACCTCGTCGGCTCGCAGTTTCTGTCGGGCGCGATCGTGGTCATCGACGGCCGGGCCTTTCAGCCGACGATCTTATCCACCACCTCGGCCACCGTGCCGATCGGTGTGGGAGCGGATCAGCCGTATGGCACCGTGAGTGTGCTGGTCATGAACCCCGGTCCGAATGCGGGAACATCCAATGTGGTGGTCGTGACCATCGATCGAAACGACCCGCCGCAGACGCGGTGGTTTAAGCTGTATTTGCCGCTGGTGTTGAAGTAGTCGTCTGCTCGGTTTTGATTAGCGGCAGGCCAGGCTTCCACACCGCACTGTCTTGGGACAGTGGGTGCACGTGTGCCCGGCCTGCTGGCAAAACAAACCGCAATGAAATAGTCGTATGCCAGAATAACTGGCACATGCACGACGCAACTTCCAGGGGAGGAAGTATGTCTTTGAAAAAATCGATGCTGTGCGGCGCGCTGTTGATTAGCGCCGCGTCCGTCTTACTGTTGTCGTTCTCGTCGAGTGCCTCGGCCCGGCCGATGGCCGCCTGTGTCTGGCCGGACAGCACCACCGGCAGTTGGCTTGATGCGGCTACGTGGAGTTGCGGCGTAGTGCCCGGCCCCGCCGATGATGTGTCGGTCGGCTTGAGCAGCACCATCAATCTGACCACTTCCGCCACGATCAATAATCTCACGATGGTCGGCGGTACCATCTCCGGCACAGGCGCGATCACCGTCACCGGCCTGGTGAATCTCAACCCCACCTTCTTTGTCAATGTGATCATCTCCACCCACGGCTCGCGTCTGCCCCGACTGATCTCGTCGCCCGGAGGCAGCGTGGCCGTGCGCGTGATCGATCCCGCGTTGACGGCCGACAGCTTCAACGCCGTGACGATCAGCCATCCGATCGGCAGCAATGGCAGCACGATCTTTGAAGTCGGGCCGCACAGCATCGGCACGCTCATGCTGCAAAACGGCAACTTCGGCGTGACGAGCGATCTGACCGTGACGCAGATCATGTCGTGGACGGGTGGCAGTCTCAACGCGTACTTCAATAGTCCCGCTAAATTTACACTCGCGAGCACCGCTGTCGTGACGATCGATCAAGCTCAGGTGGGCCTCTACCTCCCGTTGATCAACAATGGCACGATCACCTGGCTTGGCACCCAGGGCCTATCGGTGGATCCCAGAGGCACCTGGACCAATAACGGCACACTCAACATGAACACTACGCCGCTCTTCCAGGTGACGCTGGGCCAGGCGAGTGTGCCCTTCACCAACACGGGCCTGCTGCGCATCAACGCCCTCAAAGACGTCAATATGGCTTACGACTTTTTCAACTACGGGCAAGTGGAGATCAATAGCGGCGCGCTCAACGCGCGCGGGGCCTTTTACCGTCAGCGGGCCGGCTACACCCGATTGGCGGGCGGCAACCTATCGGGTCCACCGAGGGGCGGTATCTTCGACAATGCTCCGATCTTACTCTATGGCGGCGCGCTCAGTGGATCGGGCATCATCACGGGCGGCATCGAAAATCGCGGCGGCACGGTGATGTTGACGGGCTTGCTCACTGCTACGAATACCTATTTGCAGAGTGTCACGGGCACGCTGCAAGTCACTATGACCGGCGCCACCAACTTCGGCGTGATGAAGGTCATCCAGCGTAGTGGCGTCACCAGTCCCGGCAGCATCAACATCGACGGCACGTTGATCGTCAACAAGGCCAACGGTTTCGACCCCGCGTCGGGTGATCGTTTCCAGATCATGACGAGCGTTACGGCCAACGGCGCGTTTCGGCAAAGCACGGGCAATATGGCCCCAGCCTTCAGCGGCTATGCCGCCTTTGGCGAAGTCATTGTGGCGGAGCCGGATAATGCCGCGTTGGTGCAGGCGCGCCCCTTCAATGTTGTCGGCACACGCGGTGTCGATAACGGCTACACGATCGCGGTCTTCAACCCGACGACGCAGACATTGACGGTGAGCAACGTGTCGGCCTTCATCCCGATCAGCTTCACCTATAAACACGGTTCCACGGCAGGTGCCATCACCGCCAATCCGTCTGACTCCATCTTCAATGAAAAGCGCAAACTGACCTTCTCGCCGGGCTTCACCGTCACTGCGCGCAATCGACGCGAGTTTAGCTTCGGCCTGACCGTCCCCATCACGATGCCGGTAGGCAGCTATCCCCTCAGCGTCGATGCCAACACGGTCGTGAACAGCCAGAGCCGATTGATGAAGCTGGTCGATGTGGCCCCGATCGAGATTCCGCTGGGCGCGACCGACAACATTGCGCTCGGCGGCGGCATGGTGATTACGCAGGGCGGCGCGGTCAGCATCCTGATCCCGCGCGCCAGTGCCGGCATCAATATCCGCGCCCGCATCACCTGCCCGCCAGAGTTGGTGCCCTGCGGCAACTTGCTCAGCGTCTTCGTGGCGCAAGAGCTCAACGGACGCGGCGTCACCAGTTTTACTTTGCAACTCGATCCCAACCAGAATCCGCGCCCCAATCAGACCAACGACTTCAGTTACTGGTCGGGGTTCATTACGAGCAGTGGCCTCGTGCCGGGCCTGACCCTGAAACTCTTCCCCGATTGGGACGCGCGCCGGCCGTGCATCGCTTACGATTTCAGCGGCTACGGCATCCGCCCGATCGGCTGTGTGGGCAGCGGTGATCCGATCGGCACGCCGGAGCTCTATGATCCCAGCGGCATCATCCGCGATGCGGGCACGCTGCAACCCATCGTCGGCGCAACCGTCACGCTGCAACGTGTGCCGGGCGCACTGCCGGACACGCCCGCCCTCACGCGCGACTGCCGCACGATCGATACGCGGCCCGGCGGCGTGTGGAGTGGCACGGCTGGCGGCGGCATCTTCGAGCAACCCGGCTTCGTGCCCGCTCAGATCTCGCCCAACGTCAACCCGCAGATCACAGGCGTCGATGGCCGCTACGGCTGGAACGTGGTCACGGGCTGTTGGTACGTCGTCGTCGATGCGCCCGGTTATGCCTCCAAGATCAGTCCGCTGGTCGGCGTGCCGCCGGAAGTGACGGACCTCGATCTGGAACTGACGGCGACGACGTTGGATCATTTCCTGTTCTTGCCGCTGTTACTCAAGTAAACCTTGCCCTCCCGACTTTGCCAGTAATTGTAGGGTGGCTTTCCATACTTGCACTGCGCAATAATCGCTTGTGCGGTGCAGGTGCAGCCGCCGGTGGGGGTTAATAATGAAAGCGCGGTCTCGAATCGATTCGAGACCGCGCTTTTTCCACGCTGGACCTGTGTGTTACGCCGGTACCGCGTCTGGCTGAACGCTCCGCACCGCACTCGAACCGCGCGCCATGAGCTGCCCCTTCAGGATCACCTGGCGGGCAGGGGCCTCCGGTTGCTCGATGCGCTTCAGCAGTAGTTCCATCGCCGTCCGGCCGATCTCGTAGGTGGGCTGCGCGATGACGGTCAGCGTGGGCTGCACCAGGGTTGACCACGTCGTTTCATCGAAGCCGACCAACGCGATGTCGTCGGGGATGGTGAGGTTGAGTTCTCGAATCGCTTCCAGCGCGCCCGCCGATAACATACTGTTGGTCGCCAGGATCGCATCGGGCCGATCGGGCGCGTTGAGGATCGCGGCGGTCGCTTCGTGCCCGGCCTGAATGCGCGGCGGCAAATAGCGCATGGTGACCGGCGTCAGATTGTATTCGCGCAGGGCCTTTTCAAAACCTTGCCGGCGTTCGCGCCCGGTCGCGCTGGCTTCCCCGAATAATGCCCCGATGCGTCGATAGCCGTTTTCGATCAGGTGGCACGTCAGGCGATAGGCCGCTTCGACGTTGTCGATCATCACAATATCGACATCGCCGTGCCTGATCGCGCGGTCGACGATCACCGTCGGGATGGTGAGGTTGATCGCGCTGAAATCATCGGACGTCTGTTTGGTTGGCGACAGGATCAGGCCGGAGACGTTTTCATCGCGCAGCAGGTTGAGATACAACGCTTCTTTGTCCGGGTCTTCGTCGGTGTTGCACAGGAAGACGGCATAGCCGTGTTCGTTGGCGGTATCTTCGACGGCGCGGCTCACATCGGTGAAATACGGGTTGCGGATGTCGGACACGATGAGGCCGATGGTGTTGGACTGCTGCGATCGCAGGCTGCGCGCCACACGATTGGGCCGATACCCCAACTTCTCCACGGCTGTCATGACGCGCGCCTGAATTTCCGCGGTAACGTAAGGTTTCTGTGCCAGGACGCGCGACACGGTCGCCGTCGAGACCCCGGCCTCTCTGGCGACATCTTTGATTTTGACCATATGAGTCCTCGGTGAACGTAACTGCTCAGGCCGCCGTCCCCGGCGGCCCGCAATCCGCGCCGGGGACGGCGCTGTGAGCGTGACAGGCTGAGCAGCTACCGGTAAATGATGATTTGCTCTGTAAATTACAGACCGGATTATACCACGTTTCAGATTGTTTTCAGATCACACCCCTGATTTTGACAAAAATCGTACCTTATGAAGCCAGATTAAGGAAATATTCAGGCGATTTTGTTCTTTATTTCGCGCTTTCCTTAAAAAATCTGGCAAATTGTTGACATCCTTCTGAAATCGATTACAATGCGTGTATTGAAATCGATTACATATCGGCGGCCGGATTTACAGGATAAACCGCTTGATGGAGGAAGACCTATCGGATAAACGGTAAGCCCCAGTCGTTAGCCTTCAACGCATTTCGCCTGATCTCTGCTTTTCGCTTCCAAACCCTATCCCTTTAAGGAGAGTTCCAATGCGTGCGAAAGTTCAGCAGTTTGGTAGTTTTATGGCGCAGATGGTTATTCCCAACATCGGCGCGTTTCTGGCGTGGGGCTTAATCACGGCCCTGTTTATCCCGACCGGTTGGACGCCCAACGAACAGCTGTCCAAGTTGGTCGGCCCGATGATTACCTACCTGCTGCCCATTTTGATTGGCTTCTCGGGCGGCCGGCTGGTATACGGTCTGCGCGGCGGCGTGGTCGGTGCGGCGGCGACAATGGGCGTGATCGTGGGCGCCGACATCCCCATGATGCTGGCGGCGATGATCATGGGCCCGCTGGCCGGCTGGCTAATGAAGAAGCTCGACGGCGCGCTGGAAGATCGCGTTCCCAGCGGCTTCGAGATGCTGGTCAACAATTTCTCGGCCGGTATCCTGGGCGCGGTACTCGCCATCATCGGCAACCTGGCGATCGGCCCGGTGGTCCAGGGCATTTCAGCCGCCTTGAGCGCGGTCGTTCAAGTCCTGGTGGATGCGCGCCTGCTGCCGTTGGTTGACCTGGTCATCGAACCCGGCAAGGTGCTGTTCCTGAACAATGCCATGAATCACGGCATCCTCGCGCCGCTGGGCGTGGCTCAGGTTCAAGAGACGGGCCGCTCGGTGCTGTTCATGCTCGAATCGAACCCTGGCCCCGGGCTGGGGCTGCTGCTGGCCTTCTGGGTCGCGGGCAAGGGTATGTCCAAGGCCACCGCGCCGGGAGCGATCATCATCCACTTCCTGGGCGGCATTCACGAAGTGTACTTCCCCTACGTACTGGCGCACCCGATCATGATTGTGGCGATGTGGGCGGGCGGCATCCTGGCCGACCTGTGGTTCGTCATCACCGGCGCCGGCCTCGTGGCGACACCGTCGCCCGGCTCGATCTTCGCTTACCTGGCTGTGACGCCGCCGGGGCAGATCTTCCCGGTGTTGGGCGGTGTGGCAGTTGGCGCAGTGGCGTCCTTCCTGGTTGGCTCGTTCTTGCTGAAGGTGGCGCCGATGAAGGAAGACGCCGACGAAGCAGCGGCCTCGGGCGTCGCGATGCCGGCCACGGCCTAGTGCCCCACCGGATAGGGTAGCCGAAAGCTGATCGGGGCTGAGATCACCGATCGATGGGGCGGAGTCTTCAGCAATACGCGATATGATTGAAGAAGACTCCGCCCGATTGTTTTTTCGGCGGCCTGATGGGTATCATCGGCCCGATCGGTTTTTATCGGCCCGATCGCCCTTTATCGGCCCGATCGAACCTCACTCCCCACTCACACTCTTTGGAGGTCAACATGGCTAAGTCAGTCGCAGCAGCAAACGTCAAGAAGGTCATCATCGCCTGTGAAGCCGGCATGGGCTCCAGCCTGATGGCGGCGAACAAGTTGAAGCAGATGTTGAAGAAGGCCAACCTCGATGTAAAGGTGACGCACAGCCCGGTGCGCAGCATCCCCGAAGACGCGCAGGTGGTGGTGTGCCATGAAGGGTTGTACAAAATGGCGAGTGAGAAAGCGGCGTGGGCGGTGTGTTTCTCATTTAAGAACTTCGCCAACATCCCCGCCTTCGATAAGATCGTCAACGCCCTGACATCCGGCGCTGAGATCACGGCTGAGTAGTCCTATGGCCATCATCACGCGCGAATTAGTCCGCCTCAACGGGCAGGCGGCCGGCAAAGAAGACGCGATCAAGCAGGCGGGCGCGTTATTGGTCGAGAATGGCCGCGTCACGACAACCTATGTCGACGGCATGCTGGCCCGCGAGCAAACGATGTCCACGTATCTGGGCAACGGCATCGCCATTCCGCACGGCCAGTTTGATAACCGCGCCAACATTTTGCAGACAGGCATTTCAGTAGTGCAGTTTCCGGCCGGCATCGAGTGGGAAGACGGCGAGTTGGCCTACCTCGTCATCGGCATCGCGGCTACCGCCGATGAACATATCGGCGTGCTGGCGAATCTGTCGCAGGTGATCGAAGAAGAGGCCGACGCGCAGCAGCTCATCCACGCTGGCGACCCGATGTTGATTGTGGAGCGCCTGGGCCGTCCGGCGGAAGTGGAAGAAGAATAAACAGCGCAAGCATCCTGAGCGGAGTTCCGCACGCTTTTGCGGAACGAAGTCGAAGGATGCGAATCGTTGGAAATAGTCCAGGTCGGCGTTAGCCGCATCCTTCGACTTCACAGCGGAAAAGCACGCTGTTCCGCTCACGCCGTGTCCGCAAAGCGGCGGCGCGCCGGGCGGAATGCTTCAGTCTTTTATCCTGGTGGCTGAGCTAAGGAGTATGTCATGTCATCTCGTTTTGATCGATTTGTGTCGCCCGCTGCGCCTATCCCTGCGCAGACGTGGGCGTGGAATATGTACGGCGCGGGCGTCGAGGGTATGGGCCGGGACGGGCAGCCCGAACTCTTGCCCGTGCCCGAACCGAATGACGATCAGTTGCTGGTCCGCGTCGATGCGGTGGGCATGTGCTTCTCGGATGTAAAGTTGATCAAGCAGGGCGGCGAGCATCCCAAGTTGTATCACCGCGACCTGAAGACCAACCCCACTCGATTGGGCCATGAAGCAACCCTGACCGTGATGAAAGTCGGGAAGAATTTGCAGGCGGAGTATCACGTCGGC
>JACRBO010000754.1 GCA_016219235.1 Chloroflexota bacterium | reverse complement strand
TCCGATCGTGAAGGTGTCGGCCAGCCCGGCCTGCCAGTCATCGCGCCCGATGAGATCGAGATTCGGATAGTCTTGCGCCAGCGCGACCGGATCGAAGACGATCTGGAACGTGCCGCCCGACGCCGCGATCTGCGCGTGCTTCAAGATGTAGCCTGGCATCGCGATGGTGTAATCGAGCAAGATGTTGCTCCAACCCGCCGGGATCACGCCCGTGATCGTGATCGGTGTCACCTGATCGACGAAGCGCAAGAAGCCCGGCGACGGTGAAGAAATGATCAGCGGCGCTGCGCCGCCCGGCACGACGTAGAACCAGTAGCGACCATTCTGGCTGCCGGGCACATCGCCCGACGGGTAAGGCGGAATCGTCGCACCGCCGGAGCATTGCCCGTCGTGCCATACGCGCACATCCACCGACCACAGACCCGCTTCATCGATGGTGAAGTTATCCGCCGGATCGTAGAAGTAGCCGATCGTGTTGGCTTGTCCGCCGCCGACGTGCTGTGCGCCGCCCGGCGCGGTGACGGTGATCGCCACTTTGCTGTTCAACGTCGGCATCAGGTGTCCCGCAAAGTGGAATACATCGCCCACTTCAAGCACCGCGCCTGGAGTTACGCCGGTGGGCAGGATGAACAGGTGAACGGCCTGTCCCTTCAGCGTGAGCAGCGGGCCGCCTTCCGTCGTCCAGCCGCCGTTGCCCGGCCCGGCGAAGGGCGGCATCACACGGCTGCCGAGCGTGTCGCTGTCGGGGATGAACACCCAGCCGCTGCCCTGACCCACATATTCGTTGTGGCCGCTGTCGAGATCGCGATAGACCACGCCGACGTACTGGAATTTGAAATCGTTGGGCAAGTCACCCGGCACGCCGACGCTGAGTTGATCGTCGTACAGCGTATCGAGCCGCCAGTAACCGCCGCTCTGGCCGTCTTCGGCGACGAGTTCGCGCACGCGCAAGCCGGGCCGCTGCGAACTGCGATAACTGTAGGCGATCTGATCGACATCATCACCCGGCGCAACTTGCACCGGCAAACCCGATCGGGTGCTGGAGAACAACGGAATCTCGTTCTTGCTGAAACGCTCTGCCAGAGAACCGGGCGCAGCCAACGGCGGATATACGCGATTGGCGCGCGTTTGGATCGCCGCCGCGATGGCGCCGATCGTGTCCTGCACACTCGCGCCGAGGATGAGCGAATCGCCGCCGTAAGCGCCGTCACTCATGCGGCTCCAGTAGACATCGCCATTGTAGTAAGGGTTCAAGGCGTGCGAGACCGCACCCGGCGGAATCGACAGATCGCGGCTGTTGACGAACCAGTGGTTGGGGATCGAGGTCAGCGAATCCAGCCCGCGTCGCCCGTGCGCGATCAGATCGGCGTCGGCGTCCGGCGTCATCACGATATCACCCCACGTCAGGCTGCCCATGTACAGCTTGCCCACCGCGTCGGTGTAGCTGGCCGTCACATCCACGCGATATTCGCCGGGCGCGGTCATGGTGATCGGCGCAGTGTTGGAACTGAAGTAGCCGTAAGCGTTGGCTTGTCCGATCAGCGTGCGCGTGATCGCCTGCACGGGATCAGAATCGGGATACAGCGTCACGACGATCTTCACGTCGGCGGGGACGCGCGGCTGAACGATCAGCGTGGGATTGAAGGCATCGCCCACGGCCAGCGGCGTCATCGGCAGCACACCGGGATCGAGGTCGAGCGCGTGCGCGACCCACACATCGTATGTCCCGCCGCCGACGTAGCGATTGCCCCACACGTCGCTGATCGTGCCCGTCATGGTGATCGTGTGCTGGCCGTATTGATCGAAGGTCACACGGAAGCGATCGCTCGCCGCTTTCAGCGAATAGACATCTTCCAGTTGCACCGTGCCGCCGTTGAGGTCCTGTCCGGCGCGCGTGGTTTTGGTGCGATTGAACGATTGCGCGAAGGCTTCGCTGCCCAGATCGATCAACGCGCCATCGGGCTTTTTGATCGTCACCTGCAGCTGGCCGCCGGGCAGATCGAACGGGATGAGCGGCGGGGTGGGCATGCGCCGATCGGTGTACGAGATCATCGGCAGGAACGGTTCCAATCGATAAGTGATCGCTTGACTGGTGCGCTCGTCAACCGGCGGGATGGTCTGCGGCGCGCCCTGCGACACGATCTGTGACGCAAACCCGATCGATCCCTGATCTTCACGGGCGGCGCTGCCGCGCGTGCCCTGCACGAAATCGTCCATCAGCAGTTGCCAGATCAGGCGTTGCGGTGCGCCGCTGCTGATCGGTGAAGTGCCGTCAGCCACGACAATCGGCGGCAGCGCCGCTTCTTCCGGATAGAACGTGTGATACACGACGTTGGCTGCCAGCCAGCCGGTGCTAGTGGGCACGCCGCTGATATTGAAGTAGATCACAGGCCGGTACATGCCGGGCGGCAGATCGACGGGGATTTGTCCGGTGAGGATGACATCGCCCTCGAGCGTGTGACCGCCGATCGAATGGAGGTTGCCCGCACCGACACCAACGTTCGCATTGATCATGGGCCGCTCGCCGCGCTGAATCGGGAAGCCGCCCGGTGTGAGCAGTGACGACATGAAGTAGTTCTCGGCGGGCTGTGGCTTGCCCTGCGCATCGTATAACATCAAGTAGCCGAGCGAGCCGAAGACGTTGATGGCGTTGACATCGGTGGTGGCGGTAATGGCCGGGCCGTACAGCCGCAGCTGTGCGTCGATGCGAAAGAGATCGCCGGGCGCGTAGACAGTGTCGGGTGGCGGTGGTGTGCCTGGGCCGGCGTAGTGATACAGATTCAGCCCGCCGTCGCCATCGCCCAGCAGCAGATCGGGTTGGCTATCGCCATTGACATCGGCCGCGGCCGGCGAGGAGTTCTCGCCGATGTCGAGG
>JACRBO010000753.1 GCA_016219235.1 Chloroflexota bacterium | reverse complement strand
CCGCGCCGCAGGCCGTCGCCAGCTGCATCACCACTTTGTTGCCGCGCCGATCGCTCAGCCGCGACCATACCGGATTGATCAACAACGAAACGATGGTGCGCACGCCCACGTACACGCCCAGAATCGACACCGGCGCGTGCAGCACGTTGATCGAGTAGATGCTGTAAAACGGCGCGGCGATGTACGACAATAGAATGACCACGCGCGCGATGAGCAAATAGCGCAGATTTTCGTTCTGGCGGGGCAGCCGCGCGGCGCGGCGCACGTGCGACGTCAGCGTATCGTCTTCGTCGCGCACTTCCCCATCGGGTTCCTTGACCAGCCCAAAGGCGAACAGACCGATCACGGCAGCAACCCACGCCACGACAAACAACATCGCCACATTCAGCGGAAACGGCGTGGGATTGTTCTCGGCCACCATCACGCCCACCAGACCGCTGGCCGCCAGCCCCAGCAAACTGCCTAAAAACAAGCGCCCGCCAAAGTAGGTGCCGCGCCGCGTAGCCGGAATGGTCTTGGCGACGATGTCCATAAACGACAGGCCGGAAAAGCCGGACGCCAGAGCGTTGACGCCGTAGGCCACAAAAAACACGGCCAGCAGCGCCGGAAAGTTGGCCGCCAGCACAAACGCCGCTACCGTCCACACCAACCAGGCCACTGCGCGCACCACCATCATGCGGCGATAGATGGGCATCTTCAGCGGCTCGCGCTGCAACCGATGCGCCATGAACAACTGCGGCAAAAACCAGCCCGCATCGCGCATCGGGCCGACGAGGCCAATCAGGAAGTTGGAACCGCCCAGGCGCTGCACGAACCACGTCAACACCGTATCGACGGACATCAACGCTTCGGCGAAGTTAAACATCGCGCCATTCAGCAGGCCCAGCGCGAAGTTGCGCCGCAAATGCGGATCCGCCGCCACCGGGGCGACTGGAGCCGAAGGGGAATCTGACACACGTCTCCTTTTCGACCTGACCGCGCGAAACAGCCCTGCGGCCGATTGAAGCAGCGCGATTATAACACCGATGATCAGCCCGGCTTCAAGTCCAACACCCAAAATGCTTTGCGTCAGGGTATGATTTACGCTATAATCGAGCACATTACTTTGTGCCGCACCATAACCTGGTCTAGATTGACCCTATGAGCTCACTCGATACCCGCCAGATTCGATCGACCCGCCCTATCACCGGTGTAGATGGCGCCTTAGCGCCAGGCCGTCTGCTGCAAGATCGCTATGAGGTTTTGGGGATTCTGGGTCTGGGCGGCATGAGCGCGGTGTATCAGGCGCGCGATCAGCGCTTCCCCAACGTGGTCAAGCTCTGCGCGGTCAAAGAGATGAAGAGCCACTCGCTGGATCCGCAGATGCGGGCGGTGGCCGTGCAAAATTTCGAGCGTGAAGCCAACATCCTGGCGACGCTGAGCCATCCGGCCATTCCCAAAGTGTACGACTACTTTAGCGAAGAAGCCCGCTCGTATCTGGTGATGGAGTATATCGAAGGCCGCGACCTGGAAGCGATCCTCACCGACATGACGGGCTTTCTGCCGCAAGAGCAGGTGTTGGAGTGGGCCATTCAATTGTGCGACGTGCTGCAATTCCTGCACGAGCACACCCCGCCCATCATATTCCGTGACATGAAGCCGTCCAACATCATGCTGGACAAGCACAGCCGCTTGCGGTTGATCGACTTTGGCATTGCCAAGAATTTTCAACCGGGCCAGAAAGGCACGATGATCGGCACGGAGGGCTACAGCCCGCCGGAGCAATATCGCGGTGTGGCCGATCAGCGCACCGATCTGTATGCGCTGGGCGCGACGCTGCATCACGTGCTGACGCGCCAGGACCCGCGCGTTGAGCCGCCCTTCTCCTTTCATGAGCGACCGATCCAGGTAGCCAATCCGGCCGTCACCAACGAATTTGCCCAGGTGGCGATGCGCGCGCTGGAATACGAACCCGATCGGCGCTATGCCACCGCCGAGGAGATGAAACGCGCGCTGGTTTCGTTGCGACCGACTTCGGTGGCGCGCTACGGCGCGGTCACCTCCGGTCATCTGGACAATACCGACGTTCAACCGCTCTGGACGTTTGCCTGCGAAGACGAGATTCGCTCGTCGCCGGCGCTGCGTAACGGGTTGATCTACGTCACCACTTACGATCATAACCTGTACGCGCTGGATGCCACCTCCGGCAAATTCATGTGGAAGTATGCGACCGACGGCGGCATCGCCGGTTCGCCGTGCGTCAGCGAAGATCGCGTGGTCATCGGCTCGGACGATCGGGTGGTGTACTGTGTCAACGCCCAGACCGGCCGCATCATCTGGACTTGCCCGACGCAGGGTAAGGTGCGTTCGTCGCCACGCATTCAATTCGGGCACGTCTTCTTCGGCTCGGATGATCGGTTCTTGTATGCCGTCAACGTTCAATCAGGCCGCGTCGCCTGGAAGACCGAAGTTGAAGGCCCCATTCGATCGTCTGCCGCCATTGGCGACGAGCTGTTGTATTTCGGCGACGAAAGCGGTTCGTTTTACTGCATCGATATTCGGGGGGTCATCAAGTGGCGGTTCCATTCTAAGCGCGGCATCACCTCATCACCCGCGCTCCACAAGGAAAGCCAGTTGGTCATCGTCGGCTCGCAGGACGGCACGGTCTATGGCTTTGACGCACAGACCGGCTGGGTGGTCTGGCGCTTTAAGACCAACAAACCCGTCATTTCTTCGCCGGCCGTCGATGACAACACCGTGTATATCGGCTCGGCCGATGGCAATGTATACGCGATCGAGATAAAGACGGGCCGCCAGCTGTGGAAGTACACCACCGAAGGGCAAGTGAATTCGTCGCCGGCTGTGGCGAATGGCAGCCTGTACGTGGGTTCGGTGGATGGCGCGTTGTACAGCCTGGACGCCAGGACGGGGGGCCTGCGCTGGCGCGTCCGTACCAACGGCCCGGTGATTTCGTCACCCATTATCGACGAAGATGTCGTCTATGTCGGCTCCAACGATCGCCTGATTTATGCGCTGCCGGCGTGATATCGCTGTTTCCGGGAGGACAGGATGAACTTGATTCGCAAGATGTTCGGCGCTACTGAGGATGCCGATGGCCTGATGTCGGATGTCGAGACCGATCAGCCGCGGGCGTCCGAGACGGCGCCGGCTGCAGTGCGACGCTTGCGAATGGGTCGCGCGAGCAATGTTGGCCGGGTGCGATCACACAATGAGGATGCGTTGTTGACGATCGAGTCGCAGTTCGACGGCGATGAACCGTTGGCGCCGTTTGGCATTTATATCGTGGCCGACGGCATGGGCGGCCACTTGGCGGGCGAAGTGGCGAGTTCGCTGG
>JACRBO010000771.1 GCA_016219235.1 Chloroflexota bacterium | reverse complement strand
GTGGTCACCGCCCGATTGGGTTATGCCGCGCTCAACGGGTCTTACTTTCAGCAGCATCCCCTTGAAATCCTGGAAGTGTGGGAAGGCGGCCTGAGTTGGCACGCCGGCTTGATCGGCGGATCGATCGGGGCGTGGCTCATCGCGCACCGATCGGCCGATCACCGCCCGATCGAACTGCTCGACGTGTTCGCGTTAGCATTGCCGTTCGGGCTGATCTTTGGCTGGCTGGGCAGCTATTTCTCGGCGGCAGCGTATGGCCGCGAATTGTATCCCGGCGATCCGTTTTTCTGGCTGGCGGTCGATCGACCTGACTTGTATGGTCTGACGAATCCGCGCTGGCCCAGCCAACTATTGGGAGCGGGGTGGAGCAGTTTGATCGCGATCGGTTTGCTGATGTCACGTCGGCGTGCCTGGCCGGCCGGCATGCGCTTCTGGTTGTGCCTCACGGCCTATAGTCTGGGTTCGTTCGCGATCGGTTTTACACGCGCCGGCGATGTGCCGCTAATCGGCGGTTGGCGCGTCGATCAACTCAGGGATGGGGTGTTGATGATTGTCGGTCTGGGCCAAGTGGTGCGCGGGTCGATCGCGGCTCGTCGAAAGGCTGCACAGGGACGCACTTCCGCTGCCTGACGATCGCATTCCGCGTCATATTGCCGCCACCGAGCTGCTTGACAACACACTTATCTCGCGGTACACTGTTAGTGTCTAATTTACACTAAACAACCTCTGGCCGAGTTTACCCATGAAAATAAATGTAGGTCTCGCGCAGATTAGCCCCAAATTGGCCGATGTCCGCTCGAATTGCGAACTGCATCTGCAATTCGTCGAACGGGCCGCCGCCCAGAAAGTCGATCTGCTCGTCTTTCCCGAGCTGTCGTTGACCGGCTACACCTTGCAGGATGCGGTGGGCGATGTGGCGCATGCTGCCTCGCCGTCTGATCCGCTCATCAGCACGATGCTGGAAGCCAGCCAGCGTTTGGACCTGGTGGTGGGCTTTGCCGAAATTGACGAGCGCGGCCGGTATTTTACGGCCGGCGCGTATCTGTCTAAAGGCAAAATCGTTCACGTTCACCGCAAAGTATATCTGCCTACCTACGGCCTGTTTGACGAAGGACGCTACTTTGACATGGGTGACAGCGTGCGCGCGTTCGACACTCGTTTTGGCCGCATGGCGATTTTGATCTGCGAAGATTTCTGGCATGCCAGCCCGCCGTACCTGGCCTGGCTCGACGGCGCGGATGTGCTGCTGTTGACCTCGGCCAGTCCGGGGCGCGGCCTTGCATCGGATGCGCGCCTGAGTTCATCGAACTTTGTCGAGACCGTTAACAAGTCCTACGCGGCGCTGTTTGGCAGTTACGTGGTTCACTCGAATCGCGTGGGCTTTGAAGACGGCATGAACTTCTGGGGCGGTTCCACCATTTATGATCCCGATGGTGAACTGGTGGTGCAAGCGCCCTATTTTGAAGAGGCGCTGACCGTCACTTCGATCGATCTGGCGCAGGTCACGCGCACGCGCAAGCGTATTCCGCTGCTGCGCGACGAGCGGCCCGAAATGACGTTGCGGGAATTGCAGCGTATTGCGACTCGAAGTTAGAGGTTGGAGGTTAGAAGTTAGTCCAGCGTTCTCGTCTACACCCTCCAACTTCCAACTTCCAACTTCCAATTTCCAATTTCCAACATCCAATTTCCAACATCCAATTTCCAACAGCCAATTTCCAGAACTAACCATGACCCCACCTGACCTCACTTCCAAACTGGACATTCATCCCGATCTGGCGACGACGGTCTTGAAGACCTTTCTGCGCGACGAGATTCGCAAAGTGGGTGTGGAGCACGCCGTCATCGGCCTGTCGGGCGGCATCGATTCCGCGGTGGCCTGCTACCTGGTGGCGAAGGCTATCGGCGCGCACAACGTCTACGCCGTGCGGATGCCGTATCGCACCTCATCGCAGGACAGCCTTGAGCACGCGCAGTTGATCATTGACGATCTGAAGATCAACAGCGAGACCGTGGACATCACGGACATGGCCGATCCGCTGATCGATCGGACACCGGGCATCACCGACAAGCGCAAGGGCAATGTCATGGCGCGCGCGCGCATGATCGTGCTGTTCGATCGATCGGCCGCGCACCAGGCGCTGGTGGTGGGCACGAGCAACAAAACGGAATTGCTGTTAGGCTATGGCACGTTGTTTGGCGATATGGCGTCGGCCCTCAACCCGATCGGCGATCT
>JACRBO010000082.1 GCA_016219235.1 Chloroflexota bacterium | reverse complement strand
GTCGGCGTAGGCCGACGGTCGGCGGCACGCCCGTTAGGCGCGATTTCAATCGCTGGCGGTTGGGCCGGTTCGCCGGGCATGCTCAAAAGCGGTACGATTTTATGAGACTGTTAGGGTACGAGATTGCAAGAAACAACAGCTGTTGGCGGGAATCCAGTGGCCCGATCAGCACGATTTGCCAATCGTCAGTGTGGATGCCCGACAGAAGCGTTCGGGCATGACGGTTCCGGCTGTGCCTTTGGATTAGCGCACCACCAGGTAGGTAGCCAGGCCAGCGAACATCACCAACAAACCCAAGACCCAAAGCAACACCCCCAGCGGTTTAAGATACGTACTTGCCCTCCATACTGGAGCAACGATCCAGAAAGCGACGTTTGGCTTACGAAAGAATAGCCACCCCACAATAATTATTGCGCTGCCAGCAAGTATAAACACGGGTAGACTCATCTCTCTCCTTTGATTGGCCTTACTTCGAAAAACTCCACGCTGTCACTAAACAACTTTTCATTCGGCGCGAGTTGCGCCGCCTTCTCAACATCAGCTAGCGCCGCCGGATTCGTCTGATCGGCCAGCCATGCGCCGTAGCCGCGCAAGAAATACGCCGCCGCCAGATCGGGCTGAACCTGAATGGCGGAGTTGGTCGTTTGCGTAATCCAATCAGCCAGCGTGGATTCCCAGCCTTCGGCCATCGTGCCTGCGATTAACGGGCCGGTCAGTGAGAAGAGTTGATCGGGGGTGTACGGGTGCATCACATCGAGTGTTGCGGCGTAATCGCCGTAGAAGAGATTATCGAGCAGTGGATAGGGTTGATAAGAAATCTGATCGCGCCACGCTTGCGAATAAAGGGCAGTCAATGCGGCGTTCCATCGCGCGATGGGATCCGAAGTGGTCACCAGATCGATCGTGGCCTGTGCGTCTTTCCACAGGCCGGCGTTTGCCAACTCCACCGCGCGATTGTTGTAGTCGCGCACATTCGTTGGAGCCGAAGCGGGCAGGGGCGTCAACGGTTGCTCGATCAGTTGTGTGCCATCCCAACGCAGCACGCTGAACGCGGGCAGGCGCACCCCGCACGCATAGCAGAACACATACGAATTAGTGTGATCGAGAATCACATCCAGTTGGCCGTCGCCGTTGAGGTCGCGCACTTCGCCCGCGCCCGGATGATCGCTGCAATTCGCGGCGGCCTCGATTTGTGAACGGCCACTTGGATCGACGGCAAACAGATCGAAGCAGCCGCCGTGCGCGCCTACGCCGCTGTCCACTGACAGCCAGATGTGCGTCGGCTCGATGAGCACTTGCCGCACGCTGCCCGGATCGACGTAATCGGCATTCGTCAGATCGAACTTAAGCAGCAGCTGCCAATCGTCATTTGTGCGTGAATAGATCGCGATGAAGTGATTGTGATTGGCGATGAAATCGCGCATGCCATAGGAATAGACCACCCACAACTCCGCGCCGTTGGTGGTGGTGAGCGGCCAGACGGACACGCCTTCCAACGTCAGCGGCGCATAGCCCGATGCGTCGGGCGTGGGTGGAGGCGGCAGCAAAGCCGCAACCGTGGCCGATAATTCAAGCGTGTACTTTGCGATCTGATCGAGGGACAGGCTCCGCGTAGGCGTGGCAACCACAGGCGTTGATGTGGCAACTATCGGCGTCTGAGTCGGCGGTGGTGCGACGGCTGGTTGTGCCGTTGGCGCGATCGTTGATGCGGTGGCTGCAGTTGGTGGGGCCGCTGGTGCCGATGTTACCATCGGTGCTGATGGCGCACCGGGTGCGCCACATGCGGCCAGACTCAACCCGACACTGATCAGTCCAATGAGCAGAGGTTTCATCAAGGTGCTTGTTTTCCAGCGGTTCGTGGTCGTTTAACGCGGCGGCGCAGTTGGCGCGATGTAATCCTGCGCGGCCCAGCCTTCCGTGCCATTGGGATCGCGCAGTTGCCACCAGTTCAGATCGTTGGCGGCGGTCGGACCACCGATGACTTCCAGCACTTCACCTTCGCCCAGCGTGCGGATGATCTGCGCGGTGGTGCTGGCGTCCTTGCGGAAGTTCACGCCGTTGGTCACGACGACATACACCCCGGTCGCAATCGTGTCGGGTATCTGCGGCGTCGGCGTAAACGTCGGCGCGGAGGTCGGCGTCGGTATCAGCGTGACCGTGGGCCGGAAGATCGTCGGCGTGATGGTGGGCGTAGGGGCAGATGTCGCCAGATTGTTGACGATTGAGCGGCCGGCCGCGGCGCAGATCACGACCGAGACGACGGTGATGAACAACAGCAGCAGCCACTCGCGCCACGACAGATCGGTCTGGCCGGGGCGTGGCCGGATGTGGACACCGGGTTTACTATGTTTGTTGGGTTGTACTTGAGACATGGAACCTCAATCCTCAATGCATAATGCACAATGCACAATTCATAATGCACAATTCATAATGCACAATTCATAATGAGTAATGCGTGATGCGTGATGCAGTGCTCTGATATAACCAATGATTACCAATCACCAATCACCAATCACCGATTACCAATTACCGATTACCGATTACCAATCACTTCTTCACGGTGTTGTGGCCGGCGTCAAAAATTTCTCGGCGGCCCAGCCCTGCGCACCATCGGCCGGGTCTTCCAATCGCCACCAGACCAGGTCATCAGCTTCACGCGGGCCTTCCAATATTTTCAACCGTGTGCCGTCGTCGACGGTCTTCAGCGTCGTCGATTGCAGACCCGGATCAGAGCGCAAGCGCAGCGACGAGCCGGTGCCCGCGACGATCGCGCCGCCGCCGATATACAGCCCCGTCGGCGTGGGCGACGCAATGACGAGTGTGGGCGCGATCTGTTCCGGCGCTAAAGTCGGCGTCGGCATCACCGGCGACGGTGTGATCGTGATCACGCGCGCGGTGGGCGGCGCACCGGTGGTGGCGCTGTTGAGCGGCTTCAACCCGATCAATCCGCTAAACCCGATCAGGCCGCATACACCCAACACCAAACCCGCCAGCGGCCCCAGCCACCAGACCGCGCCGCCGGGCCGTCGAGCGCGCGCCTGCACGCGGCGCACGGCTTGAGTCGTCGAATCGTGCGGAGATGAAGCGCTCAATCGATGGCCGCCACGAGCAAAGTAATGTCATCAAACTGCGGCGCGTCGCCCTGAAAAATCAGCACGTCATTCAAGATCGCAGCGGCGAGATCGACGGCCCGATCGGTGTGCGGCGGCCTGAGGCACGCGCGCAGCCGATCAAGCCCGTATCGTTCACCGGCCGCGTTGTTGGCATCGGGCACGCCGTCGCTGTACATCACCAATCGATCGCCGGAGCGCAACTCGACAGTTAGCTCCTCGACTGATAGATCCGGCAGCATCCCCAGAAACCGGCCCGCGCCATCCAGGATTTCTAGCGCGCCATCGGCGTGCCGCAGCAGCGGCTTATCGTGGCCAGCGCGCACATACGTCAACTTGCGATCGTCCAGATGCAGCACGCTGTAAAAGGCGGTGACAAACATGTTGTCTTCCGACGACACATCCAGCAGCAAATCGTTGACGGCCACGACCACTTCGCGCGGCGAGAGTGTGCGGCGGGCTTCGGTCAGAAACAGCGCGCGCGAGATCGCCATAAAAAACGCCGCGTGGATGCTCTTGTCGGACACATCCGCGATTAGCACGCCCAGATGTTGATCGTCCAATCGGAACACGTCGTAAAAGTCGCCGCCCACCTCACGCGCGGGCCGGGCGTGCGCGGCGAAGGACAGGCCATTGACCTGCGGCAATTCAGCCGGCAAGATCGAGCGTTGCACTTGCGCGGCCACTTCCAGATCGCGCTTCAGGCGCGCGCTCTGCACCAACTCGGCCTGCGCGGCTTGCAGGTCCGCGTAGGCTTTGCTCAGTTCGACGTTCTTCGCTTGCAGTTCGCCGATCTGCTGCTGCATGGTGCTGCGCAGAATCGAATGCGCCTGCCGCAACAGTGTAATCGCCAGCGTCGGGCTATTCGACAAGACCTGATCGAACACGCCCTCCGTGATCTCGATCACGGCTACATCAGTGGCGGCTGTCACCGTGGCGCTGCGCGGTGAATCGTCGATCAGCGCCATCTCGCCAAAAAATTCGCCCGGGCCGCGCAGCGCCAACAGGCGCTCCTCGCCATCCGGCACCTGCTGCGTGATCTTGACGATGCCGGCATGCAGCACGTAAAAGATGTGCTCCACTTCGCCTTCGCGGCACAGCACGGTGTTGGCCGGATGCTTATGGATCGTCGCTACCTGCCGCAGCCGCGCAATATCCTCCGGCGCCAGACGACTGAAGACCAGCTTCAGCGCCATTGTAGTTGTACCGAACTGGCTTTCGACTTGGGTCATGATGAGTGACGAGTAATGAGTAATGAGTAATGCGTACTTCGTAATGCTGTCACACACCACGCACTACGCAACACGGATTATGGCACGCAGACGTTTAATTTGACATCATCGACGAACAAGCCAGTGATGCTGGCGGCGGTCTTGTTTTGTACCGAGAAACGCAGCCCGATCGTTTGACCGGCGTAGGGCAACAGATCGAATTGCGCGTTTACCCACTGCGGATCATGGACGTGTTCCAGGATCAAGTATTGCACGACAGCCGTGCCGCTGGTGACACCAACATATTGCAGATCGGCCGGGTCGTTGGAATACCGATACCGCGCAAACGACACCGTTGCCGTTAAAGCATTGGCCGGAATAATCAAGTCTTGTTGGATGGACGAGTAGCCCGTGATAGAACCACTCGTGCCGATTTTTCCAACGCGCGCGGCGAATTGCCCTGCATACACGGTATCCGTCACGACCTGGCCCAGCGGATTCGTAGCGAGTGTGACCCAGTCGGTCAGGTCGCCGGTTTCAAAGTCGCCGTTGATCAAGATGTTTGTACACGTTGTCGTGGGCGGCGTCTGAGCGAATTGATTGAGCACGAGTGGCAGATAAACCTTCAAAGCCGTGGACGTGAACTCGGCGGTGTCGGACCACCCCGACCAATTCCCGGCGGCGTCACCGGCGCGCACCTGCCACGCATGCAGACCTTCTGTAATGGCCAGCTGCGCTTGCGGTGTGGCGCTCCCGATCGGATACACGGCGCCGTCGAGTTGCACCTCAAACCGATCGGGCTGGCCGCCGGCCGTCCACGTGAACAGCGGCGCAGCCGTCGCCAGGCTGATGCCGGTCGTAGGCGCGATCGGACCGGGCACATCGGGCGCGATGGTATCCAGCGTAAACGTGATCGCGGCGGGCGTGGTATCCGTGATCGGGCCGGGACCCAATGCGCGGGCGCGCAGCGCATACGCGCTATCCAGCAGCGCGGGCAGGGTGTACGTCCACGGCTGCGTGCCGGCGGCATTGAGCCACACTTCGGCTCCGCTTTCAAAGGCTGTTCCATTGTAAAAGAGCGTATCACTGACGCGGCGCCCCGAGACTTCAACGCTTGTGGCTTTGCCGCTGACGGTGCCGTTGAACAGCGGCATGCTATTCACGCTGGCCTCGGCGGCTGGCGTGTCGATCACCGTGTCTACAAAGTCAATCGACACGCACGCGCCCAGGAAATGAAGCGCGCGCTCGAAGACAGCCCGCCGCACACTGACTGGATAGATCGTTTCAAGCGGCACGCCTGAATAAATCAGGCGTGAACAACCGTTGGCATATTGCACTGCCGCCGAGCCGACGGCGTTATTATACACTAACGCCGGGGTCGCTGGACCGATCGGATTGAAGACATCCGCATAATCGACGTGGTACGTGCCGTGCGTGCCATCATCAAAATTGATCGCGCCCAGACCGTCGAACACACTGCCCGCAACGCCGCTGACGGTGTATGTGTTGGCATCGTCAGCGGTGTACGCGGCGCGCAGGGCACTGGCATAAAACGCCGTGTTTTGCAGTTCAAAACCGATCTCGGCGCCGCTGATGAGCAGCGCACCGCCGTTGCTGACAAAGGCGCTGAGCTGGGCCTGATCGCCGGCGGTCAGCGATGGGAACGGCGCTTGCTCCTCTCCTGCGATCCAATCGACGACCTGGTAATCGCCCAGATTGAGTTGGGTCGTTGAGATGACGCTATGCAGCGCGCTGTCAAACGGCAAAGTGATCGCATCGGCGTGCTGGATGATGTAGTCATAGCGGTTCATGCGATCGAGAAAGACGCGGCGGCTCAAGCCCTCGTTGGGATCGTTTTGTTGAATCGCGCTGAGGCCGTCAATCCGATCGAAGCCGTACACGATCAAGAGCGGGGTGCCGCCGCCGGCGGCGACGCGCGCGGCCAGCACCGGCGCGGCAAACGATTCGCCGCCGACGTTGACGCCCGGGACTTTGAAGTAGATCAATTGATT
>JACRBO010000744.1 GCA_016219235.1 Chloroflexota bacterium | reverse complement strand
GTCAGGTCTGCAACAACCGTCTACACACCTTCACCATCGCCGATCTCGACGGCTTCGGGCTGCGCTTCGGTTCGCGCCTGACCAGCGTCTGAATGCTGGCGGAGCGCGCGTTTCTTGTCGAGGGCGCGCAGAATGCGGGCGTGCTTCTCGCGCGAAATGGGGTAGAACGCACACAGTGCGATACCGGCCACAAAGAAGAGTGCGGGCAGCGGGCCGGAGAGAAAGCGAATCGCGCCGATGGCCGCTTCAGGTTGACTCACGGCGTTTTGCACATAGCCGGTCGCCGCCAGCAAGGCGCCCGTCAACGCGATCGTGCCCGCGCTGACCACCTTCTGAATCAGCGTGATCACACTGTAATAGGCGGCCTCTTGCCGGTTGGACGAGCGCAGTTCATCCCACTCGATGGTGTCGGGTACAATCGCCAGCGGGATCGCATGCGCAGCAGAGATGCCCACGCCCGCAAAGGCGGCGATGATGAAGGCCGCCGCTGTCTGGTTGGACGGCGTCAGGCTCAGCACCACTAACACCAGTGCCAGAAACAACATCCCGACCTGATAAGCACGCGGCTTATTCCAGCGCTCGGCCACCCGCACCCACAACGGCAGCGCCAGCACCGCGATGCCAAACAGCAGCGCAAAGATCACATCCCGATCGCCGCCACCCAATCCGAAGTAATCGCGGATCAAGAACACCAGCACGAACTGAATCAAATCGATCGGAATCCACGTCAGCAGATACACACCCGCCGCAATCAGAAATGCCCGGTTGCTGGCCGCGATGCGGAACGATTCACGCACGCCCGGCGTTGGCAAATCTTGAAAGGCCGGGTTTTCGCGCGTGGTGGCAAACGTCAGGCAGATTGGAATGATGCTCAAAATACCCAGGATGGCCGCCATCGTCGCGTAAGCCGATCGGCGTGTGTCCAGCGACGCGCCCGGCCCGCTGATGGCGTCGACCAGCGCCAGCGGCGCGATCGCCCCGATCAGGCCGAAGCCGATCGAGAAGGCCATACGATACGAATGCAGCGAGGTGCGCTGATCGTAAGTGGGCGCGATTTCAGGCGTCAGCGCAATATAGGGTACATTTACCAACGTGAATAACGTATCGAACACGATGTACATCGCCGTGTAGTAGATCGTCAACAGCGTCTTATCGTCGGTCGCGGGCACGAACCACATCAAGATGAAAGCGATGCCCAGCGGCACCGAACCGAACAACAGGTACGGCCGACGGCGGCCCCAGCGCGATCGGGTGCGATCGCTCAGCGTGCCGATGAAGAGATCGTTGAAAGCGTCCCAGATCCGCCCCACCCCGATCGAAATGCCGGCGAGACCAGGCTCCAACCCGACGACGTTGATGAGGAAATCAAGATAGAGGATCGCCAGAGCGGTGGACGTGAGCGCGAAGCCGCTGTCGCCTGCGCCATAGGCGATCTTCTTCCAGACCAGCAACGGCGGTATAGCCGTCACTTTAACCTCTGGACTGATAAGGCCAAACCGAACTGTCCCAGCCAATACAGCCCGATTACCGTGAAGTGCGGCCCAATGGTCACGCCGCTGAATTTCTTGAACGCCAACAGCGTATCACTCAGGCCGAACAGAATCGCGCCGATCAGGGCCAGCCCTTGCCAGCGCAAAACGGGACTGGCGATCGTCGCGCTGGCGCGCCACATCATCGAACCGATGACGATCACGTAAGCGGCCACGGGCAGCGCCATGCCTTTCAGGTTTGGGAACAACAGCAGATACGCGAGAACGACCCACGCGGCAAAGGGCAATACACGCGGCCACTTCAATTCGCGCGTCACCGACAAAAACGCGGCGATGTACCACACGTGCCCGATCAAAAAAGCAATCAGCCCCGGCACGAACAAGTCGGCGCTGATTTCGAGGAGAATGTCACCCGCGAGAGAGAAGATCAATCCGGCGAGGATCAAGTTTGCATAGCGATCGCGCGCAGTGAGGCGCACCCACACCATGAGGCACAGCAGCGGTACGCTCTTCAAGATCACGCGCACCACGACGAAGGCTTTACCCACTTCGGCGATGAACAACAGCGCGCTAATCAGACCGATTGCCAGTAATGCAAATTGCAGCGGACGCGATCGAGACGTGGTCGCCATGCGGTGTCTCCTCCCGGAATCAATAGGGTGTGGCTAACTCTGGTTGATCGCCGGTCAAGACCTCGGAGGTTTTCTGAGACGATCAACACGGCGCATGAGCCGGTGAAAACCTCCGAGGTCTACGCCCGTCATTTCATCAACCAGATTTAGCCACACTGAATCAATCGACCTGACAGGTCTTTAGTTTACAAGACCAATTCACCTCGCAACACCGTGACGGCCCCGCCCCCCACCTTCACCGTTTCGATGTCCTCACGCGGCCCGACGACTTCCACGGTGGCCTGGCCGGGCCGCTGCAGCCAGTGCCCTTGCTCCGCGATGAACGTCGGTTCATCGATTAAACCGTAGTGCCACAGATACGCCGCCATGCCGCCGGTGGCTGAGCCGGTGAAGGGGTCTTCAAACACATCGGGCGGCGGCGCAAAGTGGCGCGCAAATGTGCGGCCTTGATCGGTCACGCCGCGCAGGGCAAAGAAGTGTACGCTGAAGAAATCGCTGCGCCGATGGAGCTGCGCAAATTCGGCGGTATGGGTGTTGAGGCGGCGCAGCACGTCCAGATCGTTGACGGGGATCATCAACTGTGGTGTGCCGGTACTGACGGTTTGAATCGGGACGCCGGGCAGCGCATCATCGATCGAGAGGCCGAAGACCGGCATGATCTCCGCTGGATCATATATCGCCAGAAATTGTGGTTTCTGCTGCGACATGCTGATGTGCTGAACCACGCCCGCCACCGATTGAATATCGACGCGAATCGGGCCGACTTTCAGTTCGAGCGAGATCGTGGTGAGATCGCTCGTCAACTTCAAACGGCCGGAGTCGATCAGCGCGAAGACCGTGGCAATCGTCGGATGACCGGCCAGCGGAATTTCTTCTGCTGGAGTAAAGTAGCGCGCGCCAAAGTCGGCGATGTCCGATCGGACGACGAAGGCCGTTTCCGATAGATTGTTCTCGCGCGCGATGGCTAAGCGCGTGGCATCGTCAAGATCATCGGCATCGAATACAATCGCGCATGGGTTGCCGCCCAGAGCGCAATCGGTGAAGGCATCGACCTGCATGAAAGGATATTTCATCGTCCAAAGCCCCGGGGACGCAGATTTCGCAGATAAACGCAGATAGAGAAAAGGCAATCAGCGGAATCAGCGTAAATCTGCGTCCAGTGACTCAGCGCCGCAGGCTGGCGGCCTGATAGTTAAGAAGCAGCGCCGCAATCGCGCCGGGTACCCAACCCGCCGCCGTCAAGGCGGTCACGATCAATACGGTGCCGCAACCGCGATCGATCACGGCCAACGGCGGAAACACTATACACAATACCGCGCGTAAGCAACCCATTTTGATCCTCCTATTTCAAGGCAGCCTGAATACCCTTCAGATGCTGCTCAATGTGCTTGTTGACAATGTCGAGATGCTCTTCCGGCGAATAATCGCGCGAGCCTTTGCGATACGGAATCAGGCTTATGGCCGGGTTCAGAACGTTGGCTTGAATCAGGCCGTGGGCGGCTTCGAGCCGGGCGATGACTTCGTTCAGGGTGCAGCCTCGCAACTCATCGACGCCGCGTTGATTGAGGTCGGCCAGTTTGCCCTTCAACGGCGTGGGCTTCCGGCCGTTAGCCAGATCGTCGACGTTCCGGGCAAAACTCTCGTGCCAGAAGGTCACGTGGCTCAGCATGTCTTTGACGGTCCAATCGTCGGACACCACACGATCGGGATTGGGCAGCGTCCGTACAACGCCGAGTAGTTGCGTCAGCGTGTCGTTCAGGCGCTCAAGCAGAACTTCGCGTGTCTCCATTATCACCTCGTCAAAGAGTTATGTGATCAACTCGCCCGGCAGATGGTCGGTGCGATTCAAATACACGATGCGCAGGCTGTCGCCGTTCACATCGAAGCGCGAGATCGACGTATTGTTCACATCGAACCATGTGCCGACAGGCCAGTCGTTGTTGGGCGGCGACCAGTTCAGCAGCGCGTGAATGAAGCGATTGTAGAAGCCGCCGTGACTGACCACGGCCACCCGATCGTCGGTGCTGCCATGCCGCGCCAGTAGTTCGGTCAGGAACCGCCGCGCGCGGATGGGCCGTTCTTCGTCTGTCTCGAACGGCCGATTCCACCAGCCGGTGTGATCCAGCCAATCGGGCAGTATGAGGTTGGGGAAGCGCGCTTCAAAATCGGCGCGAGTCTTGCCCGGCAGCCCGACCGGTTCGCCCGTCGTCAGATCGTCCATAAAGATGCCGCCCGTTTCGTGTGCGTCTAGCCACGCGACCGACGGCAAGCCCAGCGCCTCGGCCAGCGGAGCAGCCGTGGAGACGGCACGCACCATCAGGCTGGTGTAGAGATGCGTGAAGCCAAAGCCAAACCGATTGGCCTCGTTGCGCCGCTTCGGATCAAAACTAACATCAGCTTGCGCGACGTAGCGCGCCAGATGCTGCGCCTGCTGCTGCCCCTTCTCCGTCAACTCCGGGTCTTCGTTGCGGCTGTTCCACGAGCCGGTTTCATCATACAACGCGTTGTTGGCAGATTGGGCGTGTCGAATGAAGTAGAATTGCATGTGTGTTCGCTCCCCCGCAAGTATAGGGGAAAGTGGCTGGCGATGCAACTGTGATAAGACCTCGGAGGTTTGGTTGAAAACCTCCGAGGTCTGTGTCACGTATGACGTGCATCATACGCAATCTCATTCAATCCCGGTACAGTTGAAGGCGATCTTATCTTCACAGGAGAATGTCATGGACACCCCACAGTGCATCAACTGCGAACGATCTGTCGAGCAGGTGCCGCTGCTGACGCTCACGATTAATACCGGCCCGGCGTACATCTGCCCGCAGTGTCTGCCCACGCTGATCCACCACCCGCAGAACCTCGTCGGTAAGCTGGCGGGCGCGGAAGCCTTGCAGCCGCACGAACACTGATACAGACCTGTCAGGTGGCGCGTCGAATGCATGTAGACAAGTCGTCGCGTGCGCCACCTGACAGGTCTTGCTTCAATGGCCCGATCAAATCGATCGGGTGTTTTCGCTTTCGCGAACCGGCGATTAAAATCGCAACAACAAGAGCACGAAGTCGGCCTCCGCCGACTGAAACCCAGCCGACGCAGAGCCTGCCCTGAGCCTGCCGAAGGGTCGGCTTTGTGTATTTGTAGACGCGATTTCAATCGCTGGCCTGCGCCGCATTTTCGTTTCCCGATTTGCCATCCGCGCCAAATCGCTTAAACTTGCGGCATGGACCCGCTCCGCGTACCGCCGGTTGCCCTCGCCCTCGATCGATTACACATTCCCTATCGGTTGTTCACCCATCCCGGCTCGATTCATTCGCTGGAGCAAGCCGCCCGTGAACGCGCGCACGCTCTCGCGCGCGACCACCTGCCGGATCAAGTCGTGCGCAGCATCGTGTTTCGCGTGGGCAAGGATGACTTCGTCATGGTGCTCATCGCGGGCGATCGACAGGTGGCATGGCCGGCGCTTCGCAAGCATCTGGGACAATCGCGTTTGACGATGGCCACCGAAGCCGAAGTGAGAGCGGCTACCGGCTACGAACGCGGCGCGGTCGCGCCGTTCGGTTTGCCCCGTCCGATGAGAATACTGGTCGATCCCAGCGTGTTTGTTCATGCGGAGATTTCGCTCGGTTCGGGCGTGCGCGGCACAGCCGTGATTATGCAGTCAGCGGATTTGCGGCAAGCGTTGGGCGAAGTTGAAGTCGCTTCGTTTGGAGAAGGCGCGGGAGACAACGGATGAAGAATTCACGCACGATTGCCCTGTTGTGGGTGCTGGCGATTGCAGCCTTTCAAATCACGGCTATCAAGCCGGAGGCGCAGGCAGGACAGATCATCGTCGCGACGCTGGTGTTTGCGGTGCTGATGGGCTTGTATCTGCTGTTTGCAGAAACGCGCTTCACCGAAGCGTTACCGCAGGTGACGCGCGGCAGCGAGTTCGGTCTGCCCGGTTTCCTGTTTCTGATCTTCGTGGTGCTGACGCTGTTAGCGGGCACGCCCAATGCCATCATCGTGATTGCGCTGGCCGCTGCCATTTTCTGGCTGCCCACCGCGTTGATCGTGCGCCACGAAGAAGCACTGACGCCGATCCAGGCCGCTGTTGGCCTGTCAATCCTGTCGATTCCGCTGGGCGTGGATGTGGTGTTAGGTGCGCAACCTGATACCACATCCATCGTGCTGCGGGCGGGCGCGTTTGCTCTGCTGGCATTACTGTTGTTGCTGACCACGCGCGAGCAGAAGAGCCGCCTGTCGTTCTACTTCATCAGCGTGGTGGCCTTTAGCTGGTTCACCGTCGAGTTTGGCAATGCACCCGCGCTGCGGCTGCCCTTCGACGGCGGACAGATTCGCTACATGCAACTGGCCTTGATCGTGCTATTCTTGTATCTGCTCACGCTGGCGGGGCGACTGCCCGATCTGGGCTTCACGTTTGAGTTGAATCGAAAAGATTGGAAAGAGGCCGCGATCAATCTGGCGCTGTTCAGCGTGATCGCGATTCCGTTTGGCTTGATCACGGGCTTCATCAAACCCTCAACGACCCTGCCCTCGATCGTCGAGATCGCCGGTCGAGGTATGGCGATCTTCTGCTTCATTGCCCTGCCCGAAGAGATTTTGTTTCGCGGCACGATCCATCGTTATCTGGAGCGAGTACTCAGGTGGACGCCGCGGCTCACGCTGCTGCTATCGTCCATCATCTTTGGCGCGGCGCATCTCGATAATCCGCCGAACGTGGGCTACTACTTCATTCTGGCGTCGATTGCGGGGTTCTTCTACGGGCGCACCTACTTGCGCACCGGCAAGATCGTGCCGGCGGCGCTGGTGCATCTGGCAGTGGATTGGATCTGGAGCGTGTTGTTTGCGGGGTGATTTGAGATAGAGAGACAGAGAGATGGAGAGACCGAGGGAAGAACCGCTCTCATTCCCTCCGTCCCTCCATCTCTCAATCGTTCATGCACTCATCGGCGTAATGGGATAGCTGTCCGGGGCTTTATCAAACAGGCGCTT
>JACRBO010000750.1 GCA_016219235.1 Chloroflexota bacterium | reverse complement strand
GCGGTGGCGCTTGTCGATGAAACCGGTGGGCGGATTGATACCCTGAGCGCGTGGCTGTGGGTCTTTACCAACCAGGATTTGACGGTCTACACCATCGCAACCGGGCGCGGCCATGAAGTCGTCGTCCAGATTCTGGGCGAAACGTTCGCGGGCGTGTTGGTGTCGGATTGCTTCACCGCCTATGACCATCAGGCCCTGCAGGACTGGCTCAAGCAGAAATGCCTGGCGCATTTGCTGCGCGACCTGAGTGAGTTGAACGCGAGCAAGACGGGTGGGGCCGTGCGCTTTGCCCGCGATGTGACCGCCGTGCTGCAGGCCGCGCTGACCCTGCGTGACCAGAAGTCGGCACTCACGCCCGCCGACTTCACCGTACAAGCCGCGCAGATCGAAGCCCGACTGGACGCGCTGATCGATACTCGGCGACAGTTGACCGACGCCGCTAATCTCCGCTTTGCCAAACGCCTGCGCAAGCATCGCGAACACCTGTTACGCTTTCTGTACGTGGACGGCTTGGCGGCCACCAACACTCAAGCCGAACGCATGTTGCGCCCCGCCGTCATTACCCGCAAGACGGGCGGCGGCACTCGCACGCACGGCGGCGCGCAAACCCACTCAATTCTGGCGAGCGTGGTGACCACCTGTCGCCAACAGGGGATCGCCATCGTGGAGGCCTTGATCAACATCCAGCGGAACGTGGGCCAGACGCTCAAAGCCCTGGCTCCGCCCCAGCCGGATACGTCTTGACGCTAAACAAGTATGTCAGGCCAGATGCGGTGGCTCAGCTATCCATTCGGTTCAAGCCAGATCAAATCAAGAGCGAAATTATTCGCCCTGTAGCGCGTGGGACGATTGACAAATTTGCCCAATCAGTTTCGTATCAAAACCTATTGAATGAGAGCCGTGTCACGGCGGAAACCGAAATAACCCGGCAAATCGTCGACCAGATTCACTCTCTCGGCATTGAGGTGATCGGGTTCAAAATACGCAACGTGCTTAAGCCTGATTAACTCAAAGTCAACCTCGCCCTACAGAAATTACGCCAATCTCATGCCAGGCTACCTTTTGCACCGAAAGATTGGCTCTACTCCATGCAAGAAGCATCTGCAACGCCAAAGAACTGTCCATCCCAGGTAATGACCATGGACCAAGATAGAGTCGCCGCACTCAAAGCACAGATTGCCGACCTCAAAAGGCGCTGGCCGGCTCACTCCGTCCTCCCGGCTTTGATGGCGCAGTTGGACGCGCTGGAGGATGAGCTAGCCGAGGAGTTGAAAACGACGCAGGGCGAAGCCACTGACAGCCAGGCGTGACCTGGTTGCTCGAACCGTAGCAGCTGTAGCAGTAAAACGCCGCGAGATGTTGACTTGCGCGTGCAAACCGATCGTCAGAACGATCTTTGAAGGCGGTTCTTGAGCTGCTGGATGCGCGCATACGATTGATGGATACGCATCTCAGTCACGGCGCCGTCCTGCACCAGTTGCCTGACGACGGCGATAGCCCGTGCGGCGAGATCGGGCGCGAACTCAAGATTGTTCGCCAACGCCAGAATATCGACGCCCGCTTCGAGGGCCAATCGAATGGCGGTCTCGAAACCATAGTACTTCCGAATCGCCCCCATCTGCAAATCATCCGACATCACGACCCCGTCGTAACCGAGTTCTTCGCGTAAGAGTCCGGTGATGATCGGCTTGGATAGAGTGGCCGGATACACGGGATCGAGATTGGCATTGAAGATATGCGCCGTCATCACCACATCGGCCTGTCCGGCGGCTATGATCTTCCGATAAGGTTCCAATTCCTCAGGGGACCACGTGCCGGTCACGTCCGCGATGCCCAAATGTGAATCGCCGGTCGAACTGCCATGACCTGGAAAGTGCTTGAGTGTACCCAGAACACCGTGCCGGTGAAGTGCATCGCGTACCTCACGCGCGTGACGTGTGACGATGGCCGGGTCGGCCGAGAAACTGCGCTCGAGTTTGCCAATGACGGGATTCTGAGGGTTGAGATTGACATCCACCACGGGTGCCAGATTCAGATTAACGCCCAGCTCGGCCAGCAGCGCGGCCATCTGTTCCGCGTACTGTCGTGTGAGATTCAAGTCGTTGGCCGCCCCCAAATACTGCGCAGACACCGTTGGCGGGAAGCCCGCGCTTTCTTTCAAGCGCGCGACCCGACCACCCTCCTGATCGATGCTGATCAACATCGGGATCGACGCGAGATTTTTAATCTCGGCCGTCAACGCGCGAACTTGACTCGGCGACTGAATGTTGCGCTCATAACTTGACGTGGGCACGTCGTAGTCAAAAAGAAAGACCCCGCCGATCTGCCGCTCGCGAATATCTTGAACGATGGGATTGTCTTCGGTCAACGTCAGGCCGCGAAACCCGACCATCACCAGCTGCGCGATCATCAGGTCAAGACCAGGATTTTCAGGCCACATCAGATCGACTCCCGTAACGCGAGTTCCTGCGCCAGGCGTACCGCTCCCAACACCGGTTGATCAACTACTATTACGGGCGCATATTCACAGCCTTGTGCACCTAGCGCATCGATCACATGTGCGCGCAAGAGGGGCGCACCGAGCAGCAGACCACCGGTCAAGGCCAGGGGAATTGCCTGGGTCATGTCCAATGCGCGACTCACCGCATTAACAGCCAGGGCGAGTGCCTCTCCCGCCTGTTGGACCAATCGTTGCGCGACCCGATCGCCCTGCCCGGCGACCACGATGACTAACGGCGCGAGCCGGGAGATTTCGGCGGGCTTAAGCGGCTGCCCGTAAATATACACGACGAGTTCCGTTGGGGACGACAGATTCAAAAACCGCAAGACGGCGTCGCGCAGCTCGGTCGGTTCGGCGCGATTGTCCGCTGCCTGCGTGATGGCCCTCAGCGCCCGACGTGCGAGATCGAACCCGCTGCCTTCGTCGCCCAAAATATAGCCCCAGCCGCCGGCCCGCGCCGTTTGACCAGCACGATTCCTGCCCCAGGCCAACGAACCAGTGCCAGCGATCACGGCGACACCCCAGTTCTCTGAGGTTGCCGCCGCGAGTGCAATCTCCCCATCGTTCACCACCCGCACCCGATCGGCCATCATTTCGCGCGCCCATTTGACGAGTTCCTCTTGCTCGCGACTGCGCCCCGCCCCGCCAAGACCGAGGCACGCGGCCGCGACGCGTTGCGGTTCGATCTGCGCCGCGTCGAATGCTTGCTGCACGGCCTGCGCGAGTTCGCGTTTTGCTGCGTCCAGACCGCCCCCGAACGGATTCGATGTGCCCGCCTCGCCGGTCCCCAACATTTCACCGCGCAGATTGGCGAGACACGCCCGCGTTCGAGACCCGCCGCCGTCAATGCCGATCACCAGCTCGTTCATCTCAAGATCAGTCTCCGATGATGTTCAGGGCCGCGCGGACTGAGTCGTTCGCCTGTGCCAATCGGCGGCGCGCCGCTTCCGGTGAAATGCCAGTCATGCCCGCGACGAGCGCTGTCTTGACGTGTCCGCCGCAAGACGCCAGAAGTTTTTCCGCAGCCTCGGGGCCAAGCCCACACACACGTTCCACGATACGCCGGGCTCGCACGCGCAGCTTGGAGTTGGTCGGCTGTACATCCACCATGAGATTGCCGTAGGTTTTGCCAAGGTGGATCATTGTGCCAGTGCTGATGAGATTCAACACCATCTTTTCCGCTGTGCCCGCCTTTAAGCGGGTGGAGCCAGCAATAACTTCGGGGCCGACGAGCGGCGCGATGAAAATGTCGGCGACCGTTTGCAGCGGTGCAGGGCTATTACAGGTCAACCCGATGGTCAACGCACCAGCCGATCGGGCCGCGCGCAACGCGCCGATGACATACGGCGTGCGGCCGCTGGCCGTCAAGCCGACGACGGCATCGGCCGCCGTTATGCCCAAATTTTCGATCTCGCATTGTCCCTGGGCCTCGTCGTCTTCCGCACCCTCGATCGAGTTGGTGAGGGCGGCGTGTCCGCCGGCGATCACGCCGCGCACGAGTTCGGGCGAAGTGCCAAAGGTCGGCGGCATTTCGGCGGCATCGAGCACACCCAGCCGTCCGGAAGTCCCCGCGCCGATATAGACCAAACGCCCGCCCGATCGCATTCGCGCGACGATGCCGTCAATCGCCTCGGCAATGTGCGGCAGTTCCTGCGCCACAGCCGGCGCGATGAGCATATCCTCGGCATTGATGCGCTGCACCATCTCCAGCGTAGGCATGGCATCAATCTCGATCGTGGCCGGGTTGTTCGCTTCCGTCAAGCTGGAAGAATCTTTCTCGATTGGCAGGGCCTGGCTGACCATCAGCGTTCCCCGTCCTAAGGAAATATCGCCCAGCACGACGGGATGCGTCGCCCCGGTCGCGGCCGGTAGATTTCCGGGGCGACCGTGCGCCGTCTCATAGGCCAGCATGGCAAACGCGATCGCCTCTTTGGCCTCGACCGGCAGGCCGAGTTCATCCGAGAGGCACACCTTGGCCGGGACCAATTTTTCACTCAGCCTCGCCATCAAGGTCGGGTTCTGGCCGCCCCCGCCAGAGACGATGACTTCGTCAGGATAGATCGGAAGGAAATCGCGATAAGCTTGCGCGATGGACTCGGCGGTGAAGTCGGTAAATGTGGCGACGATGTCTTCGGGACGCAGACCAGCCGATCGGCTGCGTTGCCAGATCTCAGCGGCCAGTTGCGCCGTATATAACTCACGGCCCGTTGATTTAGGCGGCGGCAACTTCAAAAACGGCTGCGCCATCAACTCGCGCAACAGCGCAAGATCGACCACACCGCGCTGAGCCAACTCGCCATCCCGATCGTAAGACAAACGGCCAGCGGTCGCTAAACTCGCGGCATAATCGATCAGCATATTGCCAGGACCGGTGTCAAAGGCGAAGGCTTGCGCGGCATGGTCGTTCAGGGGCGGCAGAAACGTCACGTTGCCGATGCCGCCAATGTTTTGCGCCGCGCGATATTTTTCGGGATGAGTGAGGAGCAGTTGATCGACGTAGGCGACCAACGGCGCACCATGTCCGCCCGCGGCCACATCGCGCACACGGAAGTTGCTGATGGTCGTGATGCCCGTCCGCGCGGCCAGCACAGCCCCCGCGCCGATTTGTAACGTCGAGTGCTGCGGACTGTGCCAGACGGTCTGGCCGTGACTCCCGATGAGGTCAACCGCCGTCAACGTTAGACCCGCGTCCGCAGCGGCTTGCTGCGTCGCTTGCGCCAAATTCTCGGCCAGGTCAAAGTTCAACGCGCACAAACGATCGACGGTTGCCGTCTCACGCGAGGCACAGGCGAGAACCTCATCACGCAGCGCAGCTGAATACGGATAAGTCTGGTGATGAAGCAAGCGCCACTCGAGTGCGGGAGGAGCACCGCGGATTTCGACGACGGAACAGCTGACCCCGTCTGCCGATGTGCCGGACATCAACCCGATGACGATCATGAAGTCACCTCTTGACAAAGTATTCTATATATAATATAACAGGTCTAGACCACTTGTCCAGTCGCGGTTTTTGCCCTATGCCACCTCGCTCAAATCAGCCCAGTGTTCTGCGCCGCGATCATCCTATTCCGCTGTATCAACAGCTGGAGACTGCGCTGCGCGCACAGATCGAAAGCGGCCGTTATGCGGAGCATCAGCGCCTGCCCTCTGAACGAGAGCTGGTCGATCAGTTTGGCGTAAGCCGTATGACGGTTCGCCAGGCCCTGGTTGCGTTGACTCAAGAGGGTCTGATCTACGGTCGGGTGGGAAAAGGCACTTTCATCAGCGCGCCCAAGATCGATCAACAGTTCTCGGCCCTGACCGGTTTTACGGAAGATATGGAACAACGCGGGCAACAGCCCAGCAGCCGCGTGCTCAAGGCGGTGTGCCTGGCGGCCAGCAAAGAGGTTGCGGGTGCATTACAGGTTGAGCCCCAGACACGTGTCTTGAATCTGGTGCGACTCCGGCTGGCCGACGGCATACCGCTCGCGCTCGAAAGTGCCTTTTTGCCAGAGCATCTCTGCCCGGATCTGCTGAGCCATGACCTGGCGCGCGAGTCACTCTACGACGTGCTGCGAAATCAGTACGGCTGGAAGTTGGTGCGCGCCCGTCAAACGATTGAAGCACGCCTGGCCGCCGGGGAAGAATTGGCCCTGCTCGGGCTTCAACCACCAGCGCCCGTCCTGGCGCTGGAGCGGATTACGTTCGTCGCCGAGAACCTGCCGATTGAGTATGTCCGTTCGCAATATCGCGGCGACCGCTACAAGTTCACCGCGGTGGTGACTCCCATACGATGAAGACACGCGTCGAACCTGGACTGGATAGATTGTTAGGTGACGCGGCGCGCGTGTTGGCCGGCCAACGCATCGGGTTGGTCACCAGCGCGAGCAGTGTTACTCGTGCGTTGACGCCGACACGCGACGCCCTGCTCGACGCGGGCGTGCAGATCGTCGCGCTCTTCGGGCCGGAACACGGTTTCTCGGCCACGGTCGCTGACGCCGAGCCGGTCCCGTCGGGCCGCGATCGCCGATCGGGTTTGCCGATCTATTCTTTGTTCGGGGATGTTTACAAGCCGACGCCCGCGATGCTCGATAACATCGACGCACTGGTCTACGACTTGCAAGATGTTGGCGTGCGGTTCTACACCTTTACGACGACGCTGGCGTTCCTGCTGGAAGCGTGCGCGGAACATCACCTGCCACTCATCGTACTCGATCGTCCTAATCCGATCACGGGTCTTTTGATCGAAGGGCCGCTGATCGAGCCTGCGCAGCAATCATTCCTCGGCCACGGCCCACTTCCATTGCGCTATGGATTGACACTGGGTGAACTGGCGATTTTTTACGACCGTGAACTGAACATCGGTGCGCCGCTGCAGGTCGTGACGATGCGCGGCTGGAGCCGCGCGCAGTGGTACGATGAAACCGATCTAGTGTGGGTGCCACCCTCGCCAGGGATGCCGCATTTCGACACGACCGTGGTTTATCCGGGGACTTGCTTGATCGAGGGCACGAACGTGACCGAGGGGCGTGGCACCCCGTTGCCATTTGAAATCATCGGCGCGCCGTGGATCGACGGTGAAGCGCTCGCGGCAGAGTTGAACGCGTTGCGGCTTGAAGGGGTACGGTTCCGCGCGATCGAATTTACGCCGAGCGAGTGGAAGTATCCCCATCAACTGTGCGAAGGTGTGCAGGTGCATGTCACCGCGCGCGAGGCATTGCGCCCGGTGACGATGGGCCTGCATCTGATCCGCACGCTCGGCGACATGTATCCTGCGCAATTTGCCTGGCGCGCGGAGCATTTCGACTCTCTGATAGGTAACACGTCCACGCGCGAGCAATTGGAACGCGGCGTGAAGGTCGATGCCATTACGACGGCGTGGGAAGACGAACAGGCGGCGTTCAGATCGCGCAGTCGAGCGTACTGGCTCTACGATCGGTAATTATCGTAGGGGCGAGGCTTGCCCTTGCCTGCGTGCCAGCAAGAGCGAGGGCAAGCCTCGCCCCTACATTACCGATTTTGCTCGTCAAAATTCTGAAGGAGGTGATGCGAGCGAACTGGTTCAGCGACGAACCGATCGACCATCGGTGTAAGCAAACCCATCGGTCTAGCACCAGACCGGATCAATGCAAAAGGAGAAGAGAATGAGCAAAGTTTATCGTTCCGTTGCGATTCTGATCGTCCTGGTGATGCTCATCAGCGCTTGCGGTACACCCGCCGCAGCACCGACTGCCGCAGCACCGACGACCGCACCAGCCGCTCCGGCTGGCGAAGCCACCGTTGTACCGACGCCCGTGCCGACTCTGGTTCGCACTGGCAAGGGCGGCATCCGCACGAGCAGCAGCGGCTACAAAGGCACGTTGAGCCTGTGGGTGTTGGGTTATACCCCCGGCAACGCGTTCGCGAATCCGTTCGATAACGCGGTCACGCAGTTCATGGCGGACAATCCCGAGATCAAGGTGGAGATTACAGGCTATCCGCCAAACGACGAGGGCTTTACGAAATTGACCACTGCACTGCAAAGCGGCCAGGGCATCGATCTCTTGCGCCTGCCCTCCGACCGGCTGCCCCAATTCGTGCGCGACGATCTGATCGAGCCGATTGACGATTACATGTCCGAGGCGGACAAAGCCGATATTCTGCCCAACGTTATCGGCGTGACGCGCCTCAAGGACGGCAAAGCTTTCGCCTGGCCGCTCTGGGTCGTGCCGATGGGCATGTACTTGAACAAGGACGTCTTTACCGAAGCGAACGTCGAACTGCCGCCGACCGACTGGACCTGGGATCAATTCGTGGAGACGGCCAAAAAACTAACATTCAAGCGCGCGAACGGCGAACAGGTTTATGGCTTCAGCGGCTTTGTCGATCCGGGTGTGGTCAACACGTGGGGCCTGTGGATGAGTGAAGACCCCAGCGTGCGCGCACTTACCCAGGACGGCAAGTATGGCTTCAATTCACCAGCGGCCTATGCGGGTTTGCAGCGTTATGCCGATCTCGCGCTGGTACACAAGGTCACCCCGCCCGACTTTGGCTCGCTAAAGGACTCGGACGTCAAGGGTGGTTTCCAAAACAAACAGTACGCCATGGTCGTGGATGCCACCGGTTTCGCGCCGCAGCTCAAGGGCGCCAAGATCAACTTTGAGATCTACCCGCTGCCCACCGTCAACGGTAACAAGCTCACCGTCGGCGCGGTCGGGTTGATCGCGGTCGCCAGGATCAGCGACGCGGCCAAGCGGCAAGCGGCGATGGATCTGGGGCGTTATCTGACCAGTTCCGAAGTACAGGAAGACGTGCCGCCCGGCAGCAACGTGCCGACCGGTTTCTATCTCGCCCCCGGCGCGCGCAAGTCGGTCAAAGTGGTGGATCCGCTCGAAAAGTTCCTGCCCGTACTCCCGGACATGTGGATCACTCCGCTCGTGCCCGATTGGGCGAAATTCACGCGCCTCTTCCATCCTGAGCTCCAAAACATCATCTTTGGTAAACAAACACCTCAGGAAGGGATGAGCAAGATCGCTGCCGAAGCGGCGAAATTGCTCGGCGCGACGCCGTAACCGATCGCGCCCAACACCCTGATCCGGATGGCGT
>JACRBO010000774.1 GCA_016219235.1 Chloroflexota bacterium | reverse complement strand
GATCGTGCACGCGGATCGATCGGGCGGCAGTGTGCTCTTTGATATCTGCCCCATTGTGAATCGCTCGCGCTGTAAGCGATGTCACGCACTGGCCGGGATTCAAGATCCCGGCATCCGCCTGATACAACCCCACTATATCATCAGCAATCTGGAATTGTCCAAAACGGCGGCGAATCTCGGCCGCATCCAGCACGGCATGTGGAATGCGAAGTTGTGATAGCGAGGTTACACAGGCTTCAAAGGCTGGATTGTGCGGCGCACTCAGATCGATTCCGCCGGTGGGCGTGATAAGCGTTTGCCCCAGATCGTCGCCGGCTTCTGCCCACAGCCGGTAGGCGGCCTGGGCCAACTGCACGTACACCGGATCGTCGTAAGACAGGCGAATAATGCGGCTGTCGCCGTGCGAACTGCCGCGCACGTGCCCGATCTCGAATTGCTCCAGTAGCAGCACCGAGCGGCCATCGCGCGCCAGCTGATAGGCGGCTGCGCTGCCCATGCCGCCCGCCCCGATGATGATCGTTTCAAAGTCGTTGCTCATGTCGCCTCCCGCTGCGCTGATTTCGCCTCGCCTCTTGCATCCTGCATCTTGCCTCTTGCATCCTCACATGGTATTATCGCGCCACTTTGATTGATAGTCGACGGCCTTATCTTAGGTTGCGGGATGGTTTAGCTTCACATGGCGAAGAAAACCGAGCGATTACAGGCACAGGTGCGCGGGCGCGTGCAGGGCGTCAGCTTTCGCTTTTACACCCGCGATCAAGCGACCGCCCTGGGCTTGACGGGTTGGGTCGCCAATCGCGATGACGGCAGCGTGGAAGTGGTGGCCGAAGGGCCACGCCCGGCGCTGGAGCGCTTGCTGGCGTGGCTGCGGCACGGCCCGCCCGTCGCGCGCGTCGACGATCTTCAGTATGACTTCCTCGCCTCGACCGACACATTCGATCAATTCACGGTCGATTTCTAGCCTCCGATCGCCCGATGTCCGCCGATCGGGCCATCACGGAAATGGTATGCGTCGCAATCCCGAACGTTTAGCCTGGACGGTGCTGCTGGCCTCGCTGCTGATCTGCATCGGCTTGACGGTGGCTATTCCGCTGTCGATTCGCAGTTTCATCAACGACTCGACGGAGGTGGCCGCGATTACGCTGGAAGTTCAGCAAGGCACCGTGTTGGTGCGGCGCGCCGGGCTGGACGAGCCGATCGGGGTGACGACGGGCCTGGCCAACATTCCTGAAGACTCGACCATCCGTGCCGACGAAAACGTGCAGGCCTTGTTGACGATCCGCACGGCGGGTGATCAGGCCACGTTGCTGACGGTGCAGATTTATGGCAGCACCAATCTGGATATTCTCCGCGCCCGATCGCCCCGTTTCAACCCAAGCGGCTTGCCGCATCAAGTCCAGCTGGAAGTGGGGGGCGGGCGGGTGCGACTGAGCGTGGCCGGCGACCTGGAGCGGCCGATTGAAAGTCAATTGGTCACACCTCAAGCCACAGCCGACTTGCAGGGCGGCACCTACGCAATTGAGGTGGCGAATGACGAAGCCCAGTTCATCGTGCGCGAAGGCGCGGCGATCGTTAGCGCGCAAGGCTCAAGCCTGGCGCTGGGGCCTTTGCAGCGGACCGTGGTCAAGCTGGGCAGCCGGCCAGCCGGTATCTTGTCGCCGGAACGGAATCTGGTGATCAACGGCAACTTCCGTTTGCCGCTGACCGGTACCTGGGAGATCAGCCATGACCTGCAAGAACCGAATGAGTCGCCCGGTGAAGTCTCCACCGTGACGGACGGCAGCCAGCGGGTAGCGCTCTTCCAGCGCGTGGGTACCTATCACGCCGAGACTGACCTGCGGCAGGTCATCAACAAGGACGTGCGCGACTTTCGATCACTGAAACTGCATTTTGTGGTGAAGGTCATCACACAAGACGTGCCGGTGTGCGGTACCGCCGGCACCGAATGCCCGATGATGGTTCGGCTGGATTACAAGGACGACGACGGCACGGATCGCAGTTTCTTGCAGGGCTTCTACTGGCTGCGCGATCCCAACGGTGTCAATCCCAACTACAACACCACGTCCGGTGCACGTGTCGAACACATCCCCGTGCAGCGCAACTTCTCGTTCACGTATGATTCCGGCGATTTGATGACGAACTTGAAGCCGTCCCATCTCACGGCCATTACGTTCTATGCCTCCGGCCACAGCTATACCGCCTCGATCGGAGAAGTGGAATTGGTGGGGGAGCAGTAGATTGGTAGATTGGTAGATTGGTCAACTGGTCAATCGGTCAACCGGTCAACCGGTTGCTGATTCCCGATCACCGATTGACCGATTGCCGATTACTGATCACCAATTGCCCGTCACTACCCAAACGCCAAACCGCGCTCTTTCAGACTTACAAAGCGTTGCTGGCCGATCACCAGATGATCGAGTACATCCACGTCGAGGAGCTGGCCCGCCTGGATGATCGCGCGCGTGACCGAGACATCTTCCGGCGACGGCGACGGATCGCCGGAGGGGTGATTGTGCACGATGATGACGGCGGCGGCATTGCGGCGGACCGCCTCGCGGAACAACTCACCTACGCGCACCACCGACGTGTTGAGGCTGCCCTGATAGGCGGTGGTGATAGCGATGACACGATTGCGCGTGTCCAGCATCACGACGCGCATTTCTTCTTGTTCTAGCAAACTCATCTCGCCCATCAGCAAATTGGCGGCATCGCCCGGCGCGCGAATCTGGTAGCGCTCGTCGGGTGAGGCGATGGTCAAGCGGCGGCCCAACTCAAAAGCCGCTTTCAGCGTGATGACCTTGGCTTCGCCCAACCCATACTCGCACTGTAAATCGCTGATCGGGGCGCGAGCCAGGCCGGCCAATCCGCCGTACTTTGCCAACAATCGACTGGACACCGATAACACATTCTCGCCCACCGCGCCCACGCGAAAGATGATCGCCAGCAGTTCGGCGGTGGACAGGGCGGTGGGGCCTTCGCGCATCAATCGTTCGCGCGGCCGTTCGCCGCTGGGCAGATCGTGAATGGTGGGATGATAATCGTGGTTATCGCTTTCGCTCATGTCAGCCTCGATCGGGGAGTGAGGTAATCGGTAGCTGGTGATCGGTCGACCGGTAACTGGTCGAACGGTAACTGTGCATTGTGCATTGCGCATTGTGCATTGATCATTGTATAATACCGCCCGCTTGAGCGGGAAACACTCAAGCCTTGCATGGAGTTCTAAACTATGGATTTAGGCACAATTCTACTGGCAGTGTTGGCCTTTCTGGGCGCGGTGATGGCCGCATTCTGGCTGACGCTGATTATCTGGACGTTCCGCGATATGCGCGCCCGCTCGCGGGATGTGTTTGCGCAGATTTTGGCCGCGCTGTTGGTGGCCATCATGTTTCTGCCGGGCCTGGTGATTTATATGTTGCTGCGCCCCAAGGAGACGCTGGCCGAAGCGTATGAGCGCTCGTTGGAAGAAGAAGCCTTGTTGCAGGGCATCGAAGAGACGCTGGTGTGCCCCGGCTGCGCGACGCGGGTCCAGGCCGAGTTTGTGGTGTGCCCGGCGTGCCACACCAAGCTCAAGAAATCCTGTCAGAGCTGTGGCCGCGCGCTGAATATGCGCTGGAGCATTTGCCCGTATTGCGCCACCCCGGCGCTGGGCGGCGTGCCCGTGCAAGCCGCTCAACCGACACTGGCTGCACCCGCCGTTAGCGGCGGCTTCCTGCGCCGCGCCCAACGCGCGCCGGAACTTCCGCCTGAGACTCCGCCATCCCCGCCCACTGAACAGGCCGAACAGGCCGAAGCGTAATATCAAGACCTCGGAGGTTTCGGCGCGAGCCGCGAAAACCTCCGAGGTCTTTTATTCACTGCCCGTCTTCCTCGCCGATGATGTGCACGTGCAGCATATTCGTGGGATTGTCGCCCGTCAGCGGAATACCCGCCGTGATCAAGATCGTTTCGCCATGTTTGGCGATGCCGTTCTTGACGACTAGCGCGGCCGCCGTCCGCAGCATTTCGTCCGTCGTCTGATGTTCAGGGGTCAACATGGGTCGCACCCCCCACATCAGAGCCATGCGGCGCTGAACCTTCTCGTATGGCGTGGTGGCGATGATGAGTGTGCGCGGCCGGAACTGCGCGATGAGCTGCGCCGTGTTGCCCGTGCGGGTCGAGGTGACGATGGCCCTGGCTCCGATTTCCTCTGCAATCTCGACGGTCGCTCGCCCGATCGCGGCCACGCTGCTCAACTGGGTCTCCGCGTTGAACGTCAGCCACTTTTCGTACGGAAAATCCTGCTCCGTCAGCGCGGCAATGCGCGCCATCGTCTGCGCCGCTTCGATCGGGTATTCACCGCTGGCCGTTTCGCCGGACAGCATCACGGCGTCCGTGCCGTCGTAGATCGCGTTCGCCACATCACTCGCTTCCGCGCGGGTAGGGCGGGGGGCCGTCATCATCGATTGCAGCATCTGCGTGGCTGTGATGACGGGTATGCCGCGCGCATTGCATTGCCGGATCAAATGCTTCTGCACCACGGGCACGCTTTCAGCCGGCGTTTCGACGCCCAGATCGCCGCGCGCGATCATGATCGCGTTGGTGCATGTCAGGATGTCGTCGAGATGTTCGAGCGCTTCCGATTTCTCGATCTTGGTCACGATGGGAATGTCCGCGCCCAATTGATCGAGCAGGGAGCGCAATTCGCACACGTCGTCGCCGCTGCGGACAAAGGACAGCGCGATGAAGTCCAACTGCTGCTCGACGGCGAAGCGGGCGTCCTCGCGATCTTTGGGCGTGATGGCCGACAGGCTCAAATTCGCGCCGGGCGCGCTGACGCCCTTGTTGGAACTGAGCGGGCCGCCCGTGATCACCCGGCAGTCCAGATCGGTGTCCGTGACCCTGGTAACGACGAATTCCAGTGCGCCGTCGTCGATGAGCAAGCGTTGTCCCGGCTGAACGCCATGCACCAGTTCAGGATGGGGCAGGGTAACTTCATGGGCGTCGCCCGCCACTTCGCGCAGCGTGAGCGTGATCGATTGATCGGGCACCGTCATGACCGGGCCGCCCGCGATCTTGCTCACGCGCAGTTTGGGGCCTTGCAGGTCGCCCAGGATCGCCACGATGGCGTTCTCTTCTTTCGCGATACGCCGCACCCGTTCGATGCGGGCGGCGTGTGTGGTGTGATCGCCGTGCGAGAAATTCACACGCGCCACCGACATGCCGGCGCGAATCAAAGATCGAATGTGCTCATCGCTGTCCACAGCCGGACCGACCGTGCAGACCATTTTCGTTCGATTCATGTTACCTCTCAACAAGATACTTCCGAAGCCGTGGGACTTCGGAAGTAAGGATGTGTTCAGTCTTCGACAAACAGGCCGAAGCCCAACGCGCCGGGTCCGGTATGAGCCGAGACGGCCGGGCTCATCGAATAGACGGCGCACTCGGCCAGATGATACTGCTGTTTCAGTTCGTTGGCAAACTCGATCGCGCTGTCCGGCTGACCGGTATACAGTACGCACATCTGCGCTTTCGACTTGCCCTGCATCGACTCGGCGATGAGCGTGCGCAACCGCGCCTGGGCTTTGGTTTTGGTGCGGATACGTTCTGCGCCTTCGACCAGGCCGTTGCGAATTTCAAGGATCGGCTTCATTTGCAGCACCGATCCGATGAACGCTTGCGCATTGCCCACGCGTCCGCCCTTCGCCAGATATTCCAGGGTATCCAGCACGAAGTACAACTTCATCCGATCGCGCATCACTTCCAATCGGGGCAGAATCTCCGCGATGGTCCGGCCCGCGCTGGCGAGGTTGGCGGCTTCGATCAACATCATCGCTTCGCCCGCCGCCACATTCAGCGTGTCAAAGACCGTCACGTGCTCATCGTCCAGTTGCTGTTTGGCCGTGTTGGCCGACAGCCATGTGCCGCTCAACTTATTGGATACCACCACGCACAAAACGTCATGCCCCCCGGCGCGAAACTGCTGATACAGCGTCAAGAAGTCGCCGGCCGGCGGCTGTGACGTCGTGGGGAAAAGTTTGGAAGCGGCCAGCCGCTTCAAGAACTCGTCCTTGGATATGTCCACGCCATCGCGCAGCGTCTCTGTGCCGAAATTGACGCGCAGCGGCACGATGGTTATGCCGTACTTCTGAGCGTCGGCCGGTTCCAACCCCGACGACGTGATGCCGATGATCTTGACTGCCATGGCTGCTCTCCCCTGGTAAACGAATGTGATGTAAGCAATAACCCCGCGTGATGGAAAATGGTGCGAAGTTCCGTACTGCGTGATGCGTGTTACGTGGTGCGTGATGGGTTCATCGATCACGCACCACGTAACACGCACTACGGTTCTACAGCAACCCGATCGGTTCCAGCGCGGCCCTGACGGCCTTCAAATCGGGATCGATGATGTTGGGCTGACCGGCGGCCTTGATGGCGCTGTTGACGTCCTTCAAGCCGTTGCCCGTAATCACCACGACGACGCTTTCATCCGCGCCCACGCGGCCTTCTCGCACCGCTTTCAGCAGGCCAGCCACCGCCGTCCCCGCAGCCGGCTCGGCAAACACCGCCGTCTCACGCGCCAGCAGGCGCATCGCGTCCAGGATTTCGTCGTCGGTGACGGCGGACGCTTCGCCGCCCGTCTGCCGGATGGCGCGCACGGCGCGGCGGCCGTCGCGCGGCAGATCGACGTTGATGCTATCGGCAATGGTGTGGCCGCTGACGGGCGTGATGTCATCCTTGCCGTCACGCCACGCATTGTAGACCGCAGCCGCACCTTCCGCCTGAATGCCCATCAATTTGGGCATCGCCTCAATCCAGCCCAGGTTTTGCAAATCGATCAAGCCCTTGTGCAGACCGGCGATGATGTTGCCGTCGCCGACGCTGACAAAAATCCGATCGGGCGTGTGCCACTTATCGATGAAGCCGCCCTTCGCCAGCGAGAGCTGTTCGCAAATCTCCAGCGAGCAGGTCTTTTTGCCTTCCACGGTGATGGGGTTGTAGCCGGTATTGCGGCAGTACCAGCCAAATTCCTTCGAGGCTTGCAGGCACAGATCGAAGGCCATGTCGTAATTGCCTTTGACCAGAAACACGTGCGAACCGTAGATCAGCAACTGCGCCACCTTCGCTTGCGGCGCGGTCTGCGGCACGAAGATAACGGCGGGCAGCTTGATCGATCCGGCCATGCCGGCCAGCGCCGCGCCTGCATTGCCGCTCGACGCCGTCGTGATCAGGTCGCGCTTCAACTCCACGGCCTTCATCACCGTGATCGAACTGGCCCGATCTTTGAACGAGGCGGTGGGCATGCGACCATCGTCTTTGATCCAGATTTCGCGCACGCCCAGCAGTTGCTCCAGTCGCGGCGCGCGATACAGCGGCGTCCAGCCCACATGCAGTGGCAGATTGGGCACGCTCGAATCGACGGGCAGCAGCGGCCGATAGCGGAACAGATTCAGTTCGGCCGACGATTGCTGCGTCGCCATTCTGGCGGGGCTGTGCTGCGCATTGATGGCTTTGTAGTCATAGACGGCGTCCAGCAGCCCTTCGTCGCCGTGCTTCGGGCACACATACTCAACTTCAGTGGGGCCGTATTCCTGCCCGCAGATGCTGCATTTGTAGCCGATGAGATGGTTCATGGAAACTCCTTGGAAGGATGGGGTGGGAACAATGGGCAATGCACAATGAACAATGCACAATGCACAATGCATAATTCATAATGCATAAT
>JACRBO010000773.1 GCA_016219235.1 Chloroflexota bacterium | reverse complement strand
ACCCAAATTTGGTACGCAGTTACGGACCTCTCACCACTCCAACGACGCATTCTGCAACTGATGCAAGTCCCTGAATCGGTGTTTGCTCCGCCCTCGGCGCTAATTGATAACGGATAAGCAAGAATGGCCGAAAGGTGAGTGCTCAGGTTCACGCGCGGGTATTTCAGAAAGTGTCCCGGCTGGAACGATTTTTGATCTTCGACCGGCGCCTCCTCTGGTGACACTGCCGGCAGATTCAATTCAGTATCTTGATTTTCCACGATGAAACCTCCACGTGATTTGTCTATCAGTATCATCCTGCGCACGAGATTCCGAAAGCAACTCGTTACATTCTTAGCACCGTAGATTGAAACTATTCGGGTGACAGCGCTTCAAATCGAACCACGCGGTTGTTGCCCGCATCCGCCAGCCAGATCGTTCCATCCGCTCCGAGCGCCAGTCCCGTCGGTAGCGCCAGGGCGTCTTCTTCAGTCCCATACCGGCCAAAGGCGGCCAGGGGGTGTCCTTCGAGCGAAAACACGATGACGCGATATCCTTCCGGATCGGTGATGTAAACACGCGCCTGCGCATCGACGGCGAGATAGGGCTTGTCGTCGAGTGAACCGCTAGTCCAAGCCTGGACCGGCCAACTCGTCATGAATTTCCCATCGGTCGAGAACACCGCCACACGGCTATTCCAGGTGTCGGCCACATACACGTTTTTATCAGGCCCCAGCGCGATACCTACCGGCTCGTCCAGGCGACCCTCGCCGCTCGTATCAAACGCGAACAGGAACTTGCCATTGGCATCGAAGACGACGACCCGCTTGTTGCCGGTGTCAGTAACATACACACGGCCGTCGGCACTCACGGCAATTCCGCGTGGCCCCCAGAGTTGATTCGGCTCCGCGTTGCCTTGTCCGGCCGTACTCCATTCACATAAAAACTTTCCATTCGTATCCAGCTTCTGCACGCGATGATTCCAGGTATCGGCGACGAAAACGTTGCCCTCAGCATCGACTGCAACGCCCCACGGCTCGCTAAACGTGCCTGGCGCGGGTGGCGTTTGACCGTCGGGTGTCCGGCTGCCCCATGTCGCTACAACCCTGCCAGCCTCGTCAAACTTCACGATGCGTGAGTTACCGGTGTCGGCGACGTACACCGAACCATCGGCGGCGGCTGCGATGCCGCGCGGTGCGTTGAGATTGCCGGTCGCGATCACTTGCGTGGGCGTTAGCGGGCGTTGCACGGCGGCATAGGCATCCGCCTGCTCCGGGTTATCGGGCAGCATCATCGAGCCAAGGCTCAGGCTCAACATCTGGGCGGCGATATCTTTCCGCACGTACACGCGCATCCGCTCGGCCAGCGGCCAATCGGTTGGCGGATTCAACGACTGATTGGTCAGTTGAGCGTAACGTGAATAATCGCGCGACCACAAAATATCCCAGATAGCCGCGCGCATCTCTGGATCGATCAGGGCCAATCGGATCCGTTCCCAGGTCAGGTTCTTGTAATCCTCGATCGGCCACCACATCCGGTTCATTTCGAAGCGATGATAGCGATTGCCCAGCAGCGCTTCCACCTTCGGCCAGTTTTTCGGCCCGGCGATGACGACTGACGCGTCCAGAGCAGCGCGATTCGGTTCGGCGCCGAAGAACGCTTGATTCGGGTAATCCCGCAGATACCACGACATGGGCCATGAGACTTCGTCGTCGTAAGCGATCTTCAAGCTGCGCCCGGCGCCGGTATGGTTGGCGATCGCGGCGATGTCGTTCAACGCCCATTTCACGCCAGGTGCGCCATGTGCATAACCGATGAACTCGGTGGTGTAATCGTAATTGAGATAGTTGACGGCAAACGATGTGCGGATGGTCAACACGGCGAGTGTCCCCATAATCCCGATCGCACTGGCGCGCCCGATCGTGCCCACTCGTTCACGGAGCTGTGATCGCCAGTGCCACGCGCCTGCCAGCAGCTGCCCGATCCACCAACCCGTGAGCAAAGTAAAGGGCACTGCAATGTGCGTCGAGAGCCACGGCATCTTCTCGCCGGCCAGCGAGAGCGCCACGAAGATCAGCACGGCCCACCATAGCGTGAAGGGCACGAAGGCACGCGAGAAGGTCGAGAGTGATTTGCGGCGGAACAGATAATAGGCCGCAGCACACGCCCCACCGATCAGCGGTAGATACTCGTAGAGCGGGAAGACGATCAAGTAGTAGTAGGCGGGTTGACCACCCCGCGCGACACCCTGTTGCGACAGCCAATAGCCCAGCGATCCGATCAGCCCTGTGCCGAGTCCCGCCAGATTGCTGAAGAAGGTGGTATACAGGACGACCGTGATGGCGGTAAAAATCGCGGCGAGTTTCAGCCAGCGTTTCCCGCCCCACCACCAGCCGAGCGCGATTGCCCCGATCGAGAAGACCGCCAATAGACCCCATAATCGGACGCCGATCAGTCCGATCGCCCAGTCGATGCCTTGACTACTCAGTGCCTGCACGTCCACAAAGGGCGCGCCCGTGAGCTGGGTCCAGATCGGGTTCAAGATAACCAGCGCAATCGGCGACGAGAAGAATGCGCCGAGTGTCACCAGCACGATCAGGAGATCAAACTCGGCGGACTTGCGGATCGCCGGCCGGCGTCGGCGCTGCATGACGATCAGGCGTGCGGCCAGGAAGCTGGCAAAGATCGCCAGATAGATAAAGGCTGTCTCCATCGTCGCGAACATCAATGCAATAGCGGCGGCTAACAGGAAGAGATGTCGATCGCGACGATCGTTCAGATAGCGGAAGATGGCGACTACGGCCAACAGCATCCAGGCGATGACTTGAATGTCGTGGCGAATGTAACGTGAGTAGTAGAGAATATACGGCGAGATCAGAAACAGCGCTGAGGTGATCAGCGCGCCTGTGCGTCCCAGCCAGGGTTTCAGCAGTTGCGGCACGATGACCACCACGAACATCCCCAAAATAGCCGATACCAGCCGCGACGTGAAGTCACTCGCGCCGAAGAGGATATTCATTAGCGCCGTGCTTTCAAACAGGAAAGGCCCGTGCATCATCGGGTTGTGTGCAAAGCCTTTGCCGATGGCGAGCTGCCAGGCATAAAAGACGTGCAGGCTTTCATCATGGCTCATCACGCGCGCATCCAGGTTCCACAGGCGTGTGACAAGTGTGGTCATCAGGATTAGCCCGATGAGTGCTGTTTCCCAGGTGAGCGGAAAAGCTCGACTAAGGAGGCGTGCAAGCGATGCCGGGGCAGGTTCATCTATGCCCAACCGGGGTAGATTCCGAGTGTTTTCAGCCATGGCCGATCAAATGATGTCCCCGCGCCAGCGATACCACAGCCAGCCGAGCACGCCGCCGAGAATCGCGCCGACAAGCGCGACCAGCCAGTGTGACGGGTGGGCTTCTGCCGCCGTAACGACCTGGCTAAAGACGTAACCGAGCAGGCCAAGGCCGAAGACGCCGACAAAGACGACAAACGGTATTCCCCCGCTGCTGTTTCTGGATTTGGCACTGGCAAGTTTGGTAGGTTTACTCATCGTTTTCACCCTGAATGTTGGGTCAACTTTGGCTCAAGTGACAGTGGATCAACATTCGACAGGCTGAAGGCACGATACCGATGGCGTCCATCGTTACCGGCCCGCGCTACGGCCTCGCACAATGCCGGAATAGTCACCAGACTGGGATTGAATTCCACGTCGGCTGTGCCAGTGAGGTGATCTACCTCGGCTTCCGTGATGCCCTTCAGTGCAAGCAAACTGTTGCGGACGCGTGCCGCGCAATTGGGGCAGCCCAGGCCTTGCACACTCAGTCGGATCAAGGTTGTGGATTGTTGTTCTTCACGGGTAGCGATTTTTTGGAGCGGCTCGACATGACAGGTTGTGTCCATGTAACTCCTCAGGGGTAAGTGAGTGGTAGATGTTCAACTGAAAATGCGGATACTGTCCGGCATGTCGTCACACGACAATCTGATTCTAACGGGGATCGGGCCTGCGCGTAACGTGCATTTGGCCTGTTTTTCCATGCGCTATTTGGCGGGGGTGACCAGCGTGCAAGTGCTGATGCAAAGCATTACTGGCCAGTCGTATGACCAGCCAGTAATAAGGAGGTGGAATTGTCTTGTTCTGGAATTGACTGTAACGAAATTCGATTTGTCGAATATACGCCGTTTGCCTCATTTTCATGGCGACCATGCAGTGCGGATCATTCCACGATCAACTTGCCACGCAGCATACCCATCTGGCATTGAAAGCCATACTCACCGGGCTTGTCGGGCGTGAACTCGACGCTGATCTCTTCACCTTCCGGTAGTTTGGCACTTTGATTGAAGTCGGGAAATAGCACCATTTCCGAGCAGGCCGAACTCTCCTGGCGCGTGAAGCGCAGGCGCACGGGTTGCCCGGCCTTCACGACGATCAGATCAGGCGTGTAACCGCCCTTGACGGTGACAGCCACTTCTTGTACGCCGCTTGCGCTGACGGCCGCCTGCGTTTTCCCTTTGGGCGCAAACCAGAAGAACCACGCAATGAAAACGCTGAGGGCCAGGCCCGCGATCGTTACCATAATTTGTGTAGGTGTCATGCTAACTCTCCATTCGTTATTTGATCGGATGTTACTTTGCGCTGAAGCGCGGCTTAAAGGTGCGCAGCCGATTGGCATTGCTGACGACGGTCACACTGGAGAACGCCATCGCCGCACCGGCCAGCAGCGGACTGAGCAAAATGCCAAAGAACGGATACAGCACGCCCATCGCCACCGGCACGCCCAGCACGTTGTAGATGAACGCGCCAACCAGATTCTGCTTGATGTTGCGCATCGTCGCGCGGCTCACTTCGATCGCCGTGACCACGCCCTTCAGGCTGCCCTTGATCAAGGTGATATCCGAGGCTTCGATCGCGACATCGGTGCCGGTGCCGATTGCCAGACCCACATCCGCCTGGGCCAACGCGGGCGCATCGTTGATGCCATCGCCGACCATCGCGACTTTCTTACCTTCTACTTGCAGGAGGTGCACGTTGTGCGCTTTGTCTTCCGGCAATACTTCGGCGAGCACCCGATCGACGCCGACTTGTCGCGCGATCGCATTAGCGGTGCGCTGATTGTCGCCGGTGATCATCACCACTTCAATCCCCATCTTGTGTAAAGCCGCGATCGCTTCAGCCGAATCTTCTTTAACGGTATCAGCCACGGCCACAATGCCGGCCGCCTGACCATCGATGGCTACATACATCGGCGTCTTGCCATCGTCGGCCAACTGCGCGGCCTTCGCCTCCAGATTACCCAGGGCGCTTGATTCGCGCTGCATCATCTTGAGATTGCCCAACACGACTCGTCGCCCTTCAACCGTCGCAATCACGCCGTGGCCCGGCACCGCCTCAAAGGCGCTCGGTTCGACCAGGGTCAACTGGCGGGTCTTCCCACCTTCGACGATGGCTTCGGCCAGCGGATGCTCTGAGGATCGCTCGACTGAAGCCGCCAGTCGCAGCAGGTCGTTCTCTTTCCAGTCACCGACTACAACGACATCGGTTAGTTCCGGCTTGCCTTTGGTGATCGTGCCGGTCTTATCCAGCACCACTGTCTTGATCTGATGCGCGGTTTGCAGTGCTTCACCCGATCGGATCAGGATGCCGTTCTCCGCACCCTTGCCGATGCCGACCATCAGGCTCATCGGCGTGGCGAGCCCGAGCGCGCACGGGCAGGCGATGATCAACACGGTCACGCTCGTCACCAGGGCAAAGACCAATTGTGGTTGCGGGCCGAAGTCAAACCAGACCACGAACGTCAGCACCGCGAGGATCATCACGATCGGTACGAAGTAACCCGACACCGTGTCGGCCAGCCGCGCGATCGGCGCTTTGCTGTTCTGTGCGTCTTGCACCATCTTGACGATCTGCGCCAGCGCCGTATCCTTGCCGACCTTTGTCGCGCGAAATTTGAACGCGCCGGTCTTGTTCAACGTCGCACCGATGACTTCGTCGCCGGACTTCTTCGAAACGGGCAGTGATTCACCCGTGAGCATCGATTCATCGACGGCGGAACTCCCTTCGATAATCAGCCCATCGACCGGCACCTTCTCGCCGGGGCGCATTTGCACGATGTCGCCGACCAACACTTCTTCGACCGGAATGTCGAGCTCGTGCCCATCACGTATCACGCGCGCGGTTTTGGCCTGCAAGCCCATCAGTTTCTTGATCGCTTCGCTGGTGCGGCCCTTGGCGCGCAGTTCCAACGCTTGTCCTAGCACGACCAATGCGATGACCACCGCGACCACATCATAAAACGGCTCGGATGTGCCTTCCGGAAAGATGCTGGGAAACAGAATGGCGATAGTCGAGTACAGCCACGCGGCAGCCGTGCCTAACGCGACTAAGGTGTTCATGTTGGCCGAGCGATGTTTCAACGCTGCCCATGCACCACTAAAGAAATGGCCGCCCGAGTAGAACAAGACGGGCAGAGTGAGCAGTGCTGAGACGGCCCACGTCAGACGTAGTGTCTCCATCGGCCAGTCGCGAATGATCGGTAGGAACGTGGGATAGGCCGCAATCAATACCGGAATGGAGATGACTGCCGCCAGCCAGAACTTGTTCATCAAGTGGCGATATTCACGCTCGTGTTCGGCGCGCTGCTTGTCTTCCGGCTCTTCGCTCGCGGACGGCCGGGTCTGATAGCCCACCGCTTCGATCGCGCTGCGCAGTTGCGGCAGCGACGTCTTTTCAGGCAGATAGTCGATCGTGGCTGCCTGTGTGCCGATATTGACTGTGGCATAGAGCACGCCGGGCGTCGCTTTCAATCCATCTTCGATGAACTTCACGCATGAAGCGCAGTGCAGATCGGCGATACCCATTCGGGTCTGGGCTCCGCCCACGTGATAGCCTGCCGACTTCACGGCTCTGGACAACGCGTCGATGGTAACAGATTGCGCATCATACTCGACAAGCGCCGTACTCGAACCAACATTGACCTTCGCCGCGCGCACGCCAATGACTGCCTTCAGGGTGGCTTCAAGCGCCTGTGCTCGATCGGTCTTCTTCAGCCCAACGATCGGGAGTTCGATGCGTGCCACCGCTAGATCGGGGTTGTAGCCGGTCGTGATCGAACCCGCCATAGCATATTTGTGCGGATCAGCCTCAAACTGATCGACACAGTTCTGTGAGCAGAAATAATACGTCTGCCCCATGTGTTCGCGCGTGGCGAACGCAGATTGCGGCGCTACTTCCATGCCGCAGACTGGATCTTTAATCATGAGCTGGCTCCTTGTCACAATAAGGTCGCATTGATTCAGCGCTACACTATCTATTGTATGCACTTGTCGGCCTAAGCCTAGCGTGATTCAGCCTGGTTTCAGCTAGGCAAAATAGCCTACTCACTCCTGAATAACTGGCGGACAAAATCGAATCGCCACGCCTGCTCGGCAGAATTCGGCAGCGTGGCGATGGATCGTATACCCATTTTAAGCCGGGGATTATGGCAGGAAATCCAGCGGATTGAGGAACGTGCTGCCATTGAGACGGATGCGGAAATCCAGGTGAGAGCCGGTCGAGCGACCGGTGCTGCCCGCCAGTGAAATCGTCTGACCTTGAGTCACGCCGTCTCCGGCCTGCACCAGCAGTTCGCTATTGTGAGCATAGTACGTCCAGTAGCCGTTGCCATGATCGATGATGATCAAGTTGCCATAGCCGGTATTATCCCAGCCCGAAAAAATCACCGTGCCGCTGTCGGCGGCCATGATCGGTGTGCCGAGCGGCAGGGGAATATCGATCGCCGGGTGACCGGCCCAATAGTCTTGCGAAAGAGTTTTACTCGGTGTTGGCCAGATAAACTGACTGGTGCCCGTATTCGCGAGCGGTCCCTTATAGTAGCCGGGTGAATAGCGCCCCTGTCCGGCGACCACGCGCGGCCCCGGTGCCTGCCATTCGGTTCCACCCCGGGCATTCGGAACGATCAGCGATTCGCCCGCTTCCAGCCGATAAGATCCGCCCGAATTGAAGTGGTTGCCGGCAAAGGCGACGATGTCGTCCAGCGCGACGCTGTGCGCCTGTTGAATAGTCTCTAGCGTCTCGCCATCAGCTACGACGTGCAGTACTCCATCCACGGGCAAAATGTTAAGCACTTGCCCGACCTGCAATGTACCCGCATCGTTGCTGAGGCCGGGATTCCCCCACAAGATCGTCTCCGGCCTCAAATTGAATTTGGCCGCGATGCTCGACGGTGTATCGCCGCTCTGCACGGCATATTTCATGAGATCGATCGGTGGGCGGATCGAGGTGGCTGTATGCGGCTCGGCTAACGGCGTGAGACGCTGATTGGCCGTCTCACTGGCGAGTGCACTAAGATGATCGAAGTGGTTTTCGGCGACCAGATCGGAAACCGTGGCCGCGTTGACGCGCGCCGTAACCATCGATGGGCGCGGGGCCGACTCGGGCCGGGCGCGAACGACGAGCACGGCGACTGCAACGACCCCCAGTACTGTGAGATGTCCGGTAATGCGTGACAAAGACATGAGCGAGTGGCAGACCTAATGGCAAGCTGATGACAACATTAGCGCGTGGCCGGACGTAAGGCCGGGCTGTGGCGCAGCCGATAGATCAACATCGGCACACCGACGAGGAGCGCAGCCAGGCTGATCAGCTGCGCTTGATTCAGGCCAAAAGCGACGGTCTGATAGGAACTCCAGAACGTGATGATGAAGCGGCCGGCTGAATAGAGGGTGAGATAAATCAAGAAGAGCACACCATCGGGCAGAGTCTTCCTACGCAAGCGCCAGAGGAGGACAAAAATGCCGAGATTCATGATGATCTCGTAGACGGGTGTCGGCGTGTAGTACACGCCTGACTGTGGCACCATCGCATCAGGACTGGTGTATGCAAACCCGAACGGGCCGGTCGTCGGTTGGCCCATCGCATCCCCGGTGATGATGCACGCGAACCGCCCCAGCGCCTGTCCGAGGACGACCGCGGGCGCTGCCAGATCGAACAAGAAACTCAGGCGCAAATGTCGCCGCCACGCAAAGACGGCTAAAGCCAGACCGCCGCCAATCACACCGCCCCAGATCGCGAGGCCGCCCTCCCAAATGTACAGCGCGCGGATCGGATCGTT
>JACRBO010000772.1 GCA_016219235.1 Chloroflexota bacterium | reverse complement strand
GGGCGAGTATCAAGTGGACTGCAATCTGCCCGGTCATAAAGAGGCCGGCATGATCGGCAAGCTCATCGTCAAGTAACGTCTTCACACAACCTAAAAACCCTCTGCCCCCGGCAGGGGGTTTTTGTTTGCCGAGGGGCCTTAGCGTGACACAGCGCCGCGCTTCGCCTTCGCCGTAGCGTCAGTGTATAATGTGCGCCTAACTCTTGTCAGGCGAGCATTCGATTATGATCCATCTGATCTATCGTCCTTCCACCGGCGGCTTGATGGTCGAACTCGCGCCCGATCAACTGGCTGCCGCGCTGGCTGATCCGCGCGCCTTGATCTGGGCCGACCTTGACGGCGAAGACCCCGGCGCGTATCACCCCATCCTGACTGACATCTTCAAATTCCACTCGCTGGCGATCGAAGATGCCCTGCTCGATTCGCACTCGCCTAAATTGAACGACTGGGTCGAGTATCTGTATGTTGTGCTGCACGCCGTCGATTTTGATGTCAACCTGCTGGACGTAGACACGCACGAAGTCGATTTCTTCGTGGGCAAGAACTACCTGGTCACCCACCACGTTGAGCCGGTCCGCGCCATCGAGCGCATCCGCACGGCCTGCCAGCGGGATGAGCGCCACCTGCTGCGCGGCCCCGATTATCTGATGTACGAAATCGCCGATAACATCGTGTCGGACTTCTTGCCGTGCGTAGACGCGTTGGACGAGGAGATCGATCGGGTGGAGGAAGAAGTCTTCGATCGACCCACCTCCGGCACACTCAGCCGCATCTTCACGCTCAAACGCGCCGTCATCCATCTGCGTCGCATCCTGTCGCCGCAGCGTGAAGTGCTGAACCGGCTGGCCCGTGACGATTACGCCCCCATCGAAGACAAAGAGCGGGTGTACTTTCGCGGCATATACGATCAGCTGGTGCGGCTGTACGACATCAACGAATCCCTGCGCGATCTGGTCAGCGGCTCGCTGGATATGTATCTGTCCGTGGTGTCGAACCGGCTGAATCAGGTGATGAAGGTCCTCACCATTGTGACGGTGCTGGGCCTGCCGCTGACGTTTTTGACCGGTTTCTTTGGCATGAATTTCTTCGGCGCCACCTATGAAGTGCCCGCGCCCGTCAGTGGCCTCGGCCTGTTCATCATCGCCCTTACGTTGATGGTTGGCCTGCCGCTGATCATGTGGTACTGGTTCAAGCATCGCGGCTGGGCTTGAGCGCTTGTCGTTTTCATTTTGGCTTTATGCTGGAAGTCCGGCACTTCGACTTCCCGGGAGGCAAACGTGGGTAAAATTGCATTTGTGTTGAGCGGCGGCGCTAATCGCGGCGCACTGGAAGTTGGCGCACTGCAATCGCTGGCGGCTCACAACATTAGAGCCGATCTGGTCGTTGGCACGTCAGCGGGCGCGCTGAACGGCGCCTATTATGCCGGTCATCCCGACGCGGCCAGCCTGCAGCAATTGGCGCAAATCTGGCTGACCACCAGGCGCGAAGCAGCCTTCCCCGGCAATCAATTGACGATGGCCTTCCGCTTCTTGACTGGCCGGGACAGCCTGATGGATGGCGGCGGATTGCGTAATCTGGTGAATCGCTGTCTGTCGACCGATACGCCGCTGTTTAGTGATCTGAAGATTCCGTTCTATGCCGTGACCGCCGATCTGATTTCAGCCCAGACGATCATCTTCGGCGATGAACCCGACACGCCGCTCGTCGATCCGGTGGTGGCCAGCGCGTCATTTCCGATCGTCCTGCCGCCTGTCGAGATCGACGGTTTTCAACTGTCCGATGGCGGTGTGACGGCCGTCGTGCCGATCGAGGTGGCGTTGCAGCGCGGCGCGACCGAACTCTATGTCGTCGATCTGGAGCCGCCTATTGCCAAGAGCGATGCAGTGCGCGGCGTGCTGCCCATCGCTATGCAGACGCTGGCTACATCGCTGCGCGAACAACTGCTGGACGATCTGCGCGATGTCGCCAAGTCTGAGGCGACCCTGCATCACGTCAACATCACCGCCTTCCCTGATCTCGATCTGTTTGATTTCACCAAGATGCAGGCCATGATTGACGCGGGCCGCATCGCCATGGACACGTACCTCGACGCGCCCCGGCCCAACGTCATCCGCCCGCTGGCAGCAACCGCGCAGACTCCGCGCCGCATGCCCAAGGGCGGCCGGCCCTTACATCCGTAACAAGGATTGATCTATGCGTATCCCCGACATCATCGAAAAGAAACGTGACGGCGGCGAACTGACCACCGCTGAAATTCGGTTCTTCGTGGAAGGCTACACGCGCGGCGACATTCCCGATTATCAAGCGGCGGCCTGGCTGATGACGGTGTTCTTTCGAGGCATGACGCGCCGCGAAACCGCCGACCTGACCCTGGCCATGGCCCACTCCGGCGAGATGCTGAACCTGCACGACATCGCGCCCATCGTCGTGGACAAACATTCCAGCGGTGGCGTGGGCGACAAAGTCAGCCTGATCGTCGCGCCGCTCGTAGCCGCCTCCGGCTTGCATGTGGGCAAGATGTCGGGGCGCGGCCTGTCGTTCAGCGGCGGCACGATCGATAAATTGGAATCGATCGCGGGCTTCCGCGTCAACTTGAGCGAAGATGAATTTCGCGCGCAACTCAAAACACACGGTATCGTGCTCGTCGGCCAATCGAAAGATTTAGCGCCCGCCGACGGCAAACTCTACGCCCTGCGCGATGTCACCGGCGCCGTGCCCAGCTTGCCATTGATCGCGTCGAGCATCATGAGCAAGAAGATCGCGGCGGGAGCGGATGCGATCGTGCTCGACGTGAAGTGCGGCTCTGGCGCGTTTATGAAGACGCCCGATGATGCCCGGCGGCTCGCCGAAACGATGGTGGGCATCGGGCAGGAGTTGAAGCGCAAAGTCACGGCCCTCATCGGCGATATGGATCAGCCGCTGGGTTATGCCATCGGCAACGCGTTGGAAGTGAAAGAAGCCATCGACACGCTGCACGGTCATGGCCCGGCTGATCTGACCGAGCACAGTCTGGTGGTCGCCTCACACATGCTGTACCTGGGCGAGCGCGTCTCCAGCGTGGAGGCCGGTCGAGAATTAGCCGAAGAGCTGTTGAAGAGCGGTCGGGCGTGGGACAAATTCGTGGAATGGATTGTGGCCCAAGGCGGAGATCGATCCATGATCGAAGACCCAACTCGTTTACCGCAAGCCAGCATCGTGGGCGAGGTCAAGAGCGATCAAGCCGGTTTCATCCGATCGATCAACGCGCTCGAAGTCGGCCTGACCTCCGTCGATCTGGGTGCGGGTCGCGCGCAAAAAGACGATCCCATCGATTACGCCGTAGGCATTATCCTGCACGTGAAGGTCGGCCAGTCGATCGAGCGCGGGCAGCCGTTGTTCACCGTCCACGCCAATGATCAAGACAAGGCCGTTGCCGCCGAAGCGCGCTTACGCAGCGCCATCCAGTTTAGCGCCGAGCCGGTGAAGCCGCTGCCCCTGTTTTACGGTGTGGTGAGCTAATCTGTTCTGCCCAGAACATCATGACCCTGCATCTATTCGATACCTACACGCGCCGCGTGCGTGATTTTGAGCCGCTGCATCCACCGCAGGTTGGTCTCTACACGTGCGGCCCGACCGTGTATGACTACGCCCACATCGGCAACCTGCGGACCTACATCTTTGAAGACATCCTGCGCCGCGTGCTGGAATTTAACGGCTACCCAGTCAAACATGTTATGAACATCACTGATGTAGGCCACCTGGTCTCTGATGCCGACGCGGGCGAAGATAAAATGGAGAAAGGCTCACTGCGCACCGGCAAATCCGCCTGGGAAATTGCCGATCTGTATACCGCGGCGTTTCGAGACGACTTGCATCGCCTGAACATCATCGAACCGACGATCTGGTGCAAGGCCACCGCGCATATCCCGGAGCAAATCGAACTGATCCGCTGCATCGAAGCCGGGGGTTACACCTATCGCACGTCAGACGGCATCTACTTTGATACGACCAAGCTGGCTGATTACGGCAAGCTTACAAATATTAAGAATCAAAAATTAAAAGCAGGCACGCGAGTAGTTTTAGGAGAAAAGAAAAATCCCCACG
>JACRBO010000746.1 GCA_016219235.1 Chloroflexota bacterium | reverse complement strand
TTCAGGCGACGCCTGAACGCGGTTTCGCCCCTACATCTTCTCCAACCCGTGCGCCTCCAATAACGCCACATCATTCAACAGCGACTCGGTTGGCCCGTCGGCCACGATTTCACCATGATCCATGATCACCGTGCGCGGGAATAGTTCGCGCGCCAGGGGCAGATCATGCGTCGAAACGAGCATCGTTTGCGGCAGTTCACGCAGCAAATTGATGAGTGACCGCCGCGCGCGCGGATCAAGTCCCGCCGACGGTTCGTCCAGCACCAGAATCTCCGGCTGCATCGAGAGCACCGTCGCAATGGCGATGCGCTTCTTCTCGCCCACGCTCAAGTGATGGGACACGCGCCGCGCGTAGTCGCGCATGTGTACCGCATCCAATGCGTGCTCGACGCGGTGCTCGATTTCGGCCTTAGCCAGCCCTTGATAAATCGGGCCAAAAGCCACGTCGTCAAAGACCGTCGGCGAAAAGAGTTGATCGTCGGGGTTCTGAAACACCAGCCCGACCGCGGCGCGCACCTTGCCCAGCGTCTTCTCGCCCACGTCCAGGCCGCACACACACACACGGCCCTTGCCCTGCAAGATGCCATTGAGATGCAGCATCAGCGTGGATTTGCCCGCGCCATTGGGACCCACCAATGCTACCTTCTCGCCGGGCGCAATCGACAGCGAGGTATTGTTCAGCGCGGGATGGCCGTCTGGATAAGCAAACGTGAGTTTCTCAACTTCAATCGTGTGATGCATAACAACGTCCATATTAAACCTGACAGGTCTTCGCCAGATCGGTCAGGTTTTCATTATCGCCAGACTAGAACTGCCAGCCCCAACAATGCCGCCAGTAATATGAGTCCACCCAGCAACGTCAGCCATGCCGACGATGCGATCGGCGGTAGCGGTAGTGAGCGGACTTCACCATCGTAACCGCGCGCCGCCATCGCCGCGTAAATGCGATCGCCCCGCTCCAGCGATCGGACAAAGAGATTGCCCGCCATGCCGCCGGTGACTTTCGCGCGCCACATCAACGTGCCGCCCGCTTTGTAACCGTCCAGTTCGCCGCTGCGGGCCGCTCGGGCGCGCAATAACCGCAGGACTTCATCGGCCAACACGAACAGATAACGCCACATCAAACCGAACACGGCCACCAGCAAACGCGGCAACTTGATCGCCCGCATCGCCACCAACAGATCAGGAAACGAAGTGGACGCCGCCAACACGATCGCGATCTGTACCGAAATCCACGATTTGAGCGCGATACTGATGAAGCGCTCCAGGCCAGTGGATGACAGCGTTAAGGTGGCAGACCCGATCGGGGTGGTGAGCAGCGCCGGGCCGTCGACGGTAAACATCAGCGGTACCGCAGCCAGCACAAACGGAATCGCCAGGGCCGCGCGCTTCAACACATACTTCACGCCCAGTTCAGAAGCAATCACGCTCGACATCGACAACGTGAACAACAGGATGTAAATCGGCCACGCACCGAACGGCACGAGCGACGTAGTGAGAATGAAGGCGATCGCCAGCACCAACTTCACGCGCGGATCGAGTTGGTGAATCAGGCTGACGCGCGGCCGATAGGGATCGAGAAAGTGAATGTGCATAAGTTCGGCACGGAAGACGGAGGACGATAGACGATTGTCTGTCTATCGTCCTCCGTCATTGGTCAGCCGGCATTAGCTGGCAGTGGGTTGTCGATTTCGCCGCGTGTAAGCGATGAGCAGCGCCACGCCAAAGACAATCACCACCCCAACAATGCCGGCCAGAATCGTCGCCAATGCTTCATCGGGCACGCCCGGCAGCACGTAATCGGGGATGATTTCATAGGTGGGCGCCTGCGCGTTTTGCAGGAAACCCTGCCGCTCGGCCACCCACTCCAGCCCGTCGGGATGTGAGGACGCCAGCGGCGAGGCAATCGCCAGCAGGACCGCAATCGCCAGACCGCCAACCCACACCAGGCCGCCGCTCTTCGCCTGTGCTCCGTCGATCTTGAGCAGATCGCGGCGCGTGGCGTGCAAGAAAGCCAGCGCGCCCAGCGTAATCAACGCTTCGCCGACGCCGATGATGGCGTGAATACCACCCATCGCCGGGATGCTGATGTTGGCCGGCGACGTGCCCGATAGCGACAGCTGCAACGCCGCCGCCAGCGACGCGATAAAGATCGACGACCACGCGGCCAACACACCGCCTACGAACACGCCCCACTTCTGGCCGCCGCTCAGGCGCTGCACAGTGCGATAGACGAAGTAGGCCACAAACACGCCAATGACGGCCATGTTGAACAGGTTGCCGCCCAACGCCAGGATGCCGCCGTCTTGGAAGATCAGCGCTTGCACGCTGACCACGGTGGTCATCACCAGCACGGCCGCCCACGGCCCTAGCAAAATCGTGGCGATAGCGGCACCTAGCAGGTGGCCGGAGGTGCCGCCCGCCACCGCGAAATTCAACATCTGCCCGGCAAAAATCGCCGCGGCCAGCACGCCCATCACCGGCACTTGTTTTTCGCCCAGATCTTTATTCGCGCGCCGCAGCGCGTAGGCAATGACGATCAGGCTCAACGCCCACAGCACCAGCGACACCGGCGCCGACAAAAAGCCATCGGGAATGTGCATCTTCAACGGGGAAAACGTCGGTAACAGCCACATCTCGGCCTCCTTAGCCCATTAAGCTTTGCGCGCCGACCGCGCGATCGGTTTTCTGGCGCGATCGGCGCACTCCCGACACTGTCCAAACAGCGCAATGTGATCCATATCGATGGTGAAACGGTGCTTCTTCGCGGTCGCCTCGATCAGGAGATCGATCAACCCCCGATCGATCTCGGCGACGCCGCCGCACGTGCGGCAGATCAGGTGATGATGCGGCCGCTCGCCCGCGATCTCGTAATACATCTGGCCGCCCCAGTGCATCGCCGTCACCAGCCGCTGCTCGCACAAGAAATCCAACGTGCGATAAATCGTGGCGCGGCTAATGGCGGGATTCTGACGGTGTACAGTCTCGTACACCTGCTCCGGCGTTACATGATCGCCGGCCTGCCGCACGGTCTCCAAAATCAGCTGGCGTTGCAGCGTCAAACGATAACCCTGAGCGTGCAGCCGGGCAGCAAAATCAGCAGTGGGTTGGGCCATGCGCTCCTCGCTCAATGGCACTTAGCCTTATTGCGACTGATTGCAATAAGGTTGTACCACATAAACACCGCAGAGAGGGATTACCCCGCAGAATTGCTACGCCATTGTCACACAGCCTAAACCAAACTGGATCGACTCGTTCAAAAAGCGCATCGACGCGAGCCGATCAGCGCGCGGGGCGGCTGGGCCTTGTTCCCAGCGAATCGGTCCATTGGCTCAGTTGTATCCTGTTCAAGGGACCGCTGCGCCGGCGCATGAAGCGGCACGCTCCATATCAACGGCTGTGCATCAACCCGATCGTAACGCGTGGAGATATAAATCGTGATGAGGAAAAGAACCTGCGGCTATCCGCAAAAAACTACCGAGCGACAGACAGACCCGTCACTCGGTAGTGCTTGAATAATTTTTTCGGCTATCTGAAACAGAAATGTTGAAACTCTGGTGTAGCTACTCTGCTCCTGCCTCGGAGGCACCCTGACCGCTTTCCAGCGATTGCAGCGCCAGTGGACAGAGCCAATTCTAAGCCAGCCGGCATGTTGCTTACCTTTGAACCTGACGGAAGGCTGCTTCAGCCGCCTTATGGGTCGCGTTGATTTCTTCTTCGCCGTGCGCCAGCGACATGAACCCCGCTTCAAACTGCGACGGCGCGAGATAGATGCCTTGCTCCAACATCGCGCGGAAGAACTGGCCGAACTTTTGTGTGTTGCACGTCTTCGCAGTCGCCCAATTCGTTACGGGCTGATCGGTGAAAAACGTGGTGAACATGGTGCCCACCCGATTAAAGCGCGTAGCGACTCCGGCCTGGTCTGCCGCCGCCCGCAAGCCGTCTTCCAACTGCGCCGATCGCATTTCGAGTTGAGGCCAGGTCGTCGGTTTTTGCAATTCCTGTAAGGTCACAATGCCCGCCGTCATCGCCAGCGGATTACCCGATAGCGTGCCCGCTTGATACATCGGCCCGGCAGGCGCGACCAGCTGCATGATGTCCCGGCGGCCGCCATACGCCCCGACCGGCAAACCACCGCCGATGACTTTGCCCAGCGTCGTGAGATCAGGCTTGATGTGATACAACGCCTGCGCGCCGCCGGGATGCACGCGAAAGCCCGTCATCACTTCATCGAAGATCAACACGGCGCCGTAGGTGGTGCATAAATCGCGCAGGCCCTGCAGGAACACATGCGTCGGCGGCACGACGCCCATGTTACCGGCCACCGGCTCGACAATCACTGCGGCGGTTTCTTCAGGGAATTGCTTGAACAGTGCCTGCACCGCTTCGATGTCGTTGTACGGCGCGACAAGGGTATCGGCTACGGTTGCCGGGGGCACACCGGGGCTATCGGGCAAGCCGAGCGTCGCCACACCCGATCCCGCCTGCACTAGCAACAGATCGGCGTGGCCGTGATAGCAGCCCTCGAACTTGATGATCTTGTGGCGCTCCGTATAGGCCCGCGCCAGACGCAGCGCCGTCATCGTCGCTTCGGTGCCAGAATTGACGAAGCGCAGCATCTCGAGGTTGGGCATGAACTGTTGCACCAATTTCGCCAGTTCCACTTCCAGCGGGCTTGGCGCACCGTAACTGGTGCCGCGCGCCGCCGCCGCACTCAAGGCTTGCACCACATGCGGCTGGGCGTGACCCAGAATCAACGGTCCCCACGACAACACGTAATCGACAAAGCGATTGCCATCGACATCAATCAGGTAAGCGCCCTCGGCACGATCGATAAAGAGTGGTTGTCCGCCTACGGCGCGAAAAGCCCGCACCGGCGAATCGACCCCGCCGGGCAGCAGCGTTTGAGCTTCGGCAAACAATTCTTGCGAGCGGGTAATGTTCATGCTGGAATATGCTCCGTGAGAGAGTGCAGATGTTCGAGTGCTACCGTGGCGGCCGCTTCGCCCGAAGCAATGCAATCGGGCAGGCCGATGCCGCGATAGGCATTACCCGCCACGAACAGGCCGGGATGCTGCGCCAAGCGGCGATCGATCGCGGCGAGCCGATCGAGATGACCGAGCGTGTACTGCGGCATAGCTTGCGGCCAGCGGAAGATGCGATGCAGTAACGGCCTGACCGTGATGCCGAGTACGTCACGCAGTTCGGCGCGCACCATGCGCAATAACTCGTCATCCGATCGATTGATCACCTCGTCGTCGCCGGCGCGCCCGATGAATGCGCGCAGCAGCCCATACCCTTCCGGTGCGCGATGCGGAAACTTCGTCGAGGTCCAGGTGCACGCCAAAATCGATCGACTCTCCGCGCGCGGAATGATGTAGCCGTAAGCATTCAGCGGTTTCGGAATATCGCGCAAGGGATAGGCCACCGAGACCGTCGCCGTCGAAGCGTAAGGGATGTCGTGCAGCGCTTGCGCCAGTTCGGGATCAAGATCGCCGACGAGCTGCGCGGCGGCATACGCGGGTGTAGCGAGAATCACGGCGTCGGCGTTAATGGTTTCGCCGGTTTCGAGATCGACCTTCAGGCCCATACCAGGTGAGAGTTGAATCTTCGTTACCCGTGTTCCCAATCGCACTGCACCGTTTTGCAGCTGCGCTTGTAACGCCTCGACGATCTCGGCCAACCCGGTTTGCGGCGTGACAAAGGCCGGCCATTTCTTTGCGTCCGCATTCTGAGCGGAGCGCGGCGGAGTCGCGGAACGCATTTGGTTCTTCTTCGCCGCCAACATCCCTTTGACCAGACTGCCGTGTTGCAGCTCGGTTTGGCGCAGCTGCGGAAACGTCGCCCCCAGGCTGAGCTGCCGCCCGTCGCCGGCATAGATGCCGCTCATCAACGGCTCGATCATGCGCTCATACAATTCACGGCCCAGCCGCCGCTCGACAAACTGCGCCAGCGATTCATCGCCGTTCAGCGACTGCGGCGGAATGAAATAATCGAGCCCCATGCGCAGCTTGCCAAAGGGGGAAATCAAACCGGTCTTGAGCATCGGCCCAAAGCGCGACGGGATCAACCCCGTCAAGCCTTCCGGCAGGTCATACAACTTGCCGCGGCGCATGACGTATGTCCGGCGGAGTCTTTCATTGGTGCCATGCAGCCGATCGTCCAGTCCCAATTCGCGGCACAACCCGATGCCGCGCGGCTTGTACGACAAAAACGTATCCGGCCCGCCTTCGATGACAAAGCCATCGACGCGCTCGGTGACGATCTTGCCGCCCAGACGCTGATCGCTTTCGACGAGCGCGATCGACACGTCGGGCGCGGTTTGCTTGATGCGATACGCGGCGGCCAACCCGGCAATGCCGCCGCCCACAATCACCACGCGCATCATAACCAACCTGCTTCTTTCGCCGTGTCGCGCACCAGTTCCGCCAATCCCGTAATCATCGCTGGTGAAGTGCTGACCATTTCAAGCCGTTCCAGCTGAAGTCCCAACGCCGTCGCTTGCTGCTGATACACCACATCGATGTCGTATAGGATCTCGACGTGTTCCACCACAAAGCCAATCGGCGCGACGAGCACATGCTGCCGGCCTTCTTGCGCTAACCGATCGAGCACCGCGCCGACATCGGGACCCAGCCACGGCTCGTTGGAAATCGCCGCCGATTGATAGGCGAATTCGTGTGGATGCGATCCCAGTCGATCGATCACGCCCGCCACCGTGGCACACAACTCGTCGGGATACGGATCGTTCCAGCTCAGGATGCGTTCGGGCAAGCTGTGCGCGCTGAAGATGATGGGCACCTCGGCGCGCACGTCCGCCGGGAACTTTTGCAGAGTCACTTGCACCCGATCGGCCAGCGCGTCGAGATAGCCCGGCAGCAAGTGCCAGCGCTCGATGCGCGCTACGTTGATGGGCGACTGCGCCTCTTCGATCTTCTGGTAGTACGCGCCAATGCTCATGCGTGAATAGTGCGGGGCCATCACCAACCCGATTGCGCGATCGATCCCGGTGGCCTGCATCTGCGCCAGCGTATCGTTGAGATAAGGATGCCAGTGCCGCATGCCGACAAACGTCTTGAATAGATTACCCTCGAGTGCAGCTTGCAAGGCGTCGGCTTGCGCTTGCGTCTGTTCCAAAATCGGCGAGCGGCCCCCGATGAGCTTGTAGCGCTCGCGGACTTCGTGAATAATCTCCGGCGCGGTCGGTCGATAGCCGCGCACATCCAGCAAGTACGGTTCTACTTCGTCGAGATTATTCGGCCCGCCGTAGGCCATGACCAGTACGCCAATCGTCATGCTGTTTCTCGCTTTGAAAATTGGTGTACCATCTCGACGACGGCCTTCACGTTCTCCACCGGCGTTTCCGGCAAGATGCCGTGCCCCAGATTAAAGATGTGGCCGGGCCGGTTGGCGGCTTGATCGAGGATGGTCTTCACCTTGGTTTCAAGCACCTCGCGCGGCGCGAACAACGCCGTCGGATCGAGATTGCCCTGCACGGCACGATCAAACCCGATCGTCTCCCAGCCTCGATCGAGATCGATGCGCCAATCGAGGCCGATCACGCATTGCCCTGAGCCTGCCGAAGGGTCGCCGCCCGCCTCCTTCATCAGCGGCAGCAGTGTGGCCGTGTCCGTGCCGAAGTGAATGATCGGTACGCCCGTGCGCTGCACCTGTTCGATGACAACCCGCGAATGCGGCAGCACATACTCGCGGTAGTCGTCGGGGCTGAGCGCGCCGACCCAACTATCGAACAGCTGCACCGCCTGTGCTCCGGCTTTGATTTGCGCGATCAGGTAATCGGTCACGACGCAGCCCAGCTTGCTCATCAGACTATGCCAGGTGCGCGCCGCGCTATACATCAAGCGTTTGGTTTTGATGAAGCTGCGCGACGAACCGCCCTCGATCATGTAGCTCGCGAGCGTGAACGGTGCACCCGCAAAACCGATAAGCGGCGTCTGGCCGTCGAGTTCGCGCCGCACCAATGTCACCGCGTCTAGCACGTGCGCCAGCGACTCGTGTGGGTCAACCTTACGCAGTGCTTCGACGTCGGCGCGTGAGCCGATCGGGTTATGGATGACCGGCCCTTCGCCTTGCGCAAATTCCAGTTGAACGCCCATCGGCAGCAGCGGCAGCAGAATGTCCGCAAACAAGATCGCGGCATCGACGCCCAACGCGCGCACCGGTTGCAGCGTTACTTCGGCGGCCAGCTCAGGCTGCTGGCAAATCTCCAACAGCGAGTGTCCGGCGCGAATCGCGCGATACTCGGCCATGTAGCGTCCGGCCTGCCGCATGAACCAGACCGGCGTGCAATCTACCGGCTCGCGGCGGCACGCTTTGAGAAAACGATCATTCATCGCCATAGCGCCAGGGTCTCTTCAGCCGGATGATAGATGGCGGTGTGCAGCGGAGTGTCGCGCAGCGTATAGCGGCGCGCCTCGGTGCTGCGCAGCTCGTTGACCAGATCGGAGAAGCGCGGCAGGTCGTCGGTCTCGTATACCACCACGAACTCCTGATCCTGCAAGCCGAATGAATACAACAGCAGCTGCGTGATGTCTTCGTACTGCTTGCCGATGTGGATGTGTTCGTTCATCATGCCCTGGCGCGCTTCACGGCTCATCAAATACCACTCGATCGTTTTGGCGAACGGATACACGATCAGATACGGCTTGCGTTCTGCGGCAAACGGATCGATCTCCTGCGTCGAGCGGGTCTTGGTGTATTGCGAGGGGCGTGTGAAGCCCCACAACGCGGTGGTCAGCTGCACGCAAGCGCGATAGGGATTGGTGGCGCGCGCAAAGTGATCGAAGAAAGTCGCGGTGTCGCAGTTCTCCAGCAAGGGCAGCGCACTCCACACCAGAATGTCGACGCGATCTTCCGCCGGAAAGACTTGATAGACATCCACTTTCTGCGCCGCGGCGCGCAAGTCCGCCAGCCAGCGCTGATGAAAGCCGGCGCGCTCATCGGACGACAACGACCAGTAAGCGTCCTTGAACGCAAACAATGCGAAATGGCTGAGGGTGCGAGGTGTTTCTTCAGGCATCGATCTTGCTCCCATAGCTGTGTCGTTGCGAGCATCTTTTCGCGAAGCAATCTCATACGATATGTAGAAGATTGCTTCGTCGCAACGCCCTGTCCGCCGTATAGCGGCGGGGGGCGCGCTAGGCGACAGCGCTCCTGCTCAGAAACTCAGCAGAGGCGGCTCCCACGCCGCCGGGTCCGCCTAGGTTTTGCCTTCACGCATCACGCTTGAGGGCTGCGCGAAGCGTCTCGCAATGACAGTTAAACTGTTACTTTGTCTCGCCCGGCACGTAAACGCACGCCGGATCAGTTTCCAGATAATCGCCGGTGATGGCGTACGCGCGGCCGCGTTGTCCGCCGCAGACCACGCGATACTCGCAGACGGAGCATTTGCCTTTCAACTGCTCCGGATCGCGCAACGCCTTGAAAACCGGCTGATGTCGATAGGTGTCGATGATGTCGGCGTCGCGCACGTTGGCGACGGGCAGCGGCAGAAACCCCGACGGCATGATCTCGCCCAGATGCGAGATGAACAAAAAGCCGCGTCCATCGTTGACGCCCTTCACGGGTCGATTGAGTCCGTCGGCATATTGAAAGCCCGCGCCTTGAAACGTCGCGCTCAATTCGCCCGTTTCCGCGCGTTTGCGTTCGATGGCGACCCGGCGATACATCGGCGCGGCGGTGGCTTTGATGTCGAAGTTGCCGCGCAGCGAGAGATCGTACAGCCAATAGAAAACCTGCTCGTGTTCAGCCGGTGAGATCATGTCGGCGATTTGGCCGCGTCCGGTAGGCACGAGGAAAAACACGCTCCACTGTACCGCGCCCACTTCCTGCACGAACTTCACCATCTCCGGCAGCAGCGCGACGTTGTGGCGCGTGACGGTGGTGTTGATCTGTGCACTCAACCCGATCGAGTGGGCGTTGCGCAGAATCTTCAGCGTGCGTTCCCACGAGCCGGGCACCTGCCGAAAGGCGTCGTGCACTTCAGGACTGGGCGCGTCGAGGCTCAACGCGATGCGGCGGATGCCGGCCTCTTTCGCTTTGTTCAGCCGTTCGGGCGTGGGCAGCGCCGTGGCAGTGGGTGTCAGCGAGCAGCGCAAGCCCTTGTCCGCCGCGTGCTTGATCAGATCGAACAGATCGGGGCGCATCATCGGGTCGCCGCCGGTGAAAATCAAAATCGGGCGGCCGAAGTCCTTGATGCGATCGATCAGGCGATACGCCTCATTTGTGGTGAGTTCGCGCGGATCGCGTTGATGCTGCGCGTCAGCGCGACAGTGCACGCAGGCAAAAGCGCAGGCGCGCGTCACTTCCCACGCGATGGTAAATGGCGCGAGATCGAAATCGGCTTCGACCATGTGTTGATTGTGCAGTTGCCGCTCGGCGGCGGCGCGCGGCGACAGCGTTGGGGAAAGGGTCACTTGATCCATTGCGCAGCATCCTTGGCGTGATAAGTGATGATGAGATCAGCGCCGGCGCGCTTGATGCTCGTCAGAATTTCCAGCGTCACTCGTTCTTCGTCGATCCAACCATTGCGCGCCGCAGCTTTCACCATCGCGTATTCGCCGCTAACGTTGTACGCCACCAACGGGATCTGCGGAAATTGCTCGCACGTCTGGCGGATGATGTCGAGGTACGACAGCGCCGGTTTCACCATGAGGAAGTCCGCGCCTTCGGCCACGTCGAGTTCCGTTTCGCGCAGGGCCTCGCGCGCGTTGGCCGGATCCATCTGGTGCGTCTTGCGATCGCCAAACTTCGGCGCACCTTGCGCGGCTTCGCGGAACGGGCCATAAAAACCGGAGGCATACTTGGTGGAATACGACATGATGGGGATATGCTCGAACGCGCTGGCATCCAACCCCGATCGAATCGCGGCCACCATCCCGTCGATCATGCCCGATGGCGCGACGATGTCGGCTCCGGCTTCTGCATGCGAGATAGCGACCTTCATCAGCACATCGAGCGTTTCGTCGTTGAGCACGTAGCCTTCGGGCAAGTGCGGCTGATCGCCGTGATTCAAGATACCGCAGTGGCCGTGATCGGTGTATTCGCACAGGCACACATCGGTGATGACGATCAGTTCCGGCACGGCGCGTTTGATTTCACGGGCAGCTTGCTGCACGATGCCATCCGGCGCGAAGTTCTCCAACCCGATCGGATCTTTGGCGGCCGGCAGGCCGAACAGGATCACAGCCGGAATGCCCAACTGTGCGATGGATTCCGCTTCGCGCGCCAGTAGATCGATCGACCATTGATAGACGCCGGGCATCGAGTTAATCTCGTGCTTGACGCTGTGTCCATGTGTCACGAACAACGGATAGATGAAATCGTCGGGCGCCAGTGTCGTCTCGCGTACCATGCGGCGCAAGGCGGCGTTCATGCGTAGGCGGCGAGGACGAATTGATTGCTGATTTCTGATCTCTGATTTCTGATTGAGATTCAGATGCTTGTTGACTTCAGACAGCGTGTCCAGCATTGGAAATCTCCCTGTCAAAATGCGTGACTAATGCGGCGACGAGGCCACTCATGGTGTATTCCGTCGCCACGATGTCTACGGGCAGGCCGAGTTCGCGCGCAGTGGTGGCGGTAATGGGGCCGATGCAGGCGATGATCGTATTGGGCAAGATGCTATCTTGCCCTGCGAGCGCGACGAAATTCCGCACGGTCGACGAACTGGTAAAGGTGATCACATCGACACCCCGCCGAAGTTCTGCCAGTCCGATCGGATCGGGTGCAGCCGGCAAGGTACGATACGCGGCGATTTCGTCGACCAGTGCGCTGCGTTTCTGCAATTCAAGCGCGAGCGCTTCACGGGCGATGTCGGCGCGCGGCAGCAAGATGCGCTGACCCTGAACGCTGCCGATGTTTTCCACAATGGCCTCCGCCACGTATTCATCGGGGATCAGCGTGACGGTCATGCCGTGCGCTTCAAGCGCGCGCGCTGTGGCCGGGCCAATCGCGGCGATGTGCGACGGAAGACCTCGGAGGTCCTGGAGACCTCCGAGGTCTAAACGATCCCAGAAGGCTTTCACACCGTTAACACTGGTGAAGATGATCCAATCATAGGTGTTCAATTCGCGCATGGCGCGATCGAGTTCGGAGACGTCAGTCAACGGCGCAATTTCGATTGTAGGAAAGATGATCGGAATTGCGCCATGCGCGGTGAGCTTGTCGCACAGTTCGGCCGCTTGCGCGCGCGGGCGCGTGACGAGGATGCGTTTGCCTTCCAACGGTTTCACTTGATCAACTCCGCTGCGCCTTGCGCGAGCGCTTGCTGTGCCAGTCGGTGACCTAGCGCAATCGGATCAGCCCCGCCGCCTGACACTCGAATGACACGCTGGCCGTCCTGGGAAGCAACTAATCCAATGAGGCGCTGGTCCTGCGCATACGCGGCCACCGGCGCAGAACAACCGCCGCCCAGACCTTGCAAGAAAGCGCGTTCGGCGCTGACAGCCAATCGGGTGGAGGGGTGATCGATCGGGCGCAGCAGATCAATCGTGCGTTGATCAGCCGCGCGGCATTGAATCGCCAGTGCCCCTTGACCGGGCGCGGGCAGCATCACTTCAAAGGCTAGATACTCGGCGATGTGCGACGCAAGACCGAGACGCAAGACCCCAGCCGCGGCCAATACGATCGCGTCGTAGTCGCCCTGCATGGCTTTGCGTATGCGCGTATCGACGTTGCCGCGCAGGGAGACGATGTGCAAATCGGGCCGCACGGCAAGTAACTGCGCTGAACGACGCAGGCTCGATGTGCCGACACGCGCGCCGCGCGGCATGTGCGCCAGCGTGTGATAGTGACGCGAGATCACAACGTCGCGCGGGTCTTCGCGTTCGCCAATGGCGCCCAGCGTCAAACCAGCAGCATTGTCGATGGGCAAGTCTTTCAATGAATGCACGGCAATATCGATTTCAGCGGAGCGCAGTGCATTTTCCAATTCTTCGGTGAACAGGCCCTTGCCGCCGATCTCCGGCAGCGGCTTGTCGAGAATCTTGTCGCCGGAAGTGTGGAAGAGTTTGATCGCGCAGTTGAGTTCGGGCCAGGCGATCCTCAATCGATCGATCACCCAATCGGTTTGCCAGCGGGCCAACGGGGAACCGCGCGTGCCAATGGTCAGCGTGCGAGTGTGAATGGTCAACATGTTATTGACTCAGCGCAAAGAGATGACGAACGGCGTCGGCGTAAAGCGCCGCGTGACCGTTGCCGGCCTCGGCCTTCAGGCGCAGGGTCGGATCGTGCAGCAGCTTGCTGACGAGCGACTCGGCCAATGCTTCGATGCGTCGTCGATCAGTTTCGTCGAGGTGAGACAGGTAGCGCAGCGTCTTGTCCACTTCGGCGCGGCGAATGGCATTGGCCTTGGCGCGCAGACTGGCGATCACCGGCGCGATGTCAAGGCTGTGTAACCAGATCATGAAACGATCGGTTTCTTCGGCCACGATGGCTTCCACGCGCGGCACAGCCTGTTGACGCTCGGCTAATGAACCGCTGACGCGCTCTTCCAACTGATCGATGTCATAGCAGTGCACGTTGGGCAAATGGTTGACATCCGGATCGACATCGCGCGGCACGGCAATATCGATGAACACCAGCGGCCGATCGGGGCGGTGGGCGATCACAGCCTGCACCAGCGGCGGCTTGATCAAGATATGCGGCGCGCCGGTGGACGTGATGACGATGTCCGCATTGGCGAGCGCGGTGTGCAGCTGCTCAAAGGTGAGCGCCTGCGCGTTCCAGCGAGCGGCCAGCTGTGCGGCCCGATCGTGAGTGCGATTAACCACAGTAATCCGGGCGGCCTGCCGCTTGCGCAAGGCTTCGACGGCCAGCTCGGCCATCTCGCCTGCGCCGACGATGACGATCTGCGCGGCGCTGAGATCGTGAACCACGCTCTCGGCCAGATGCGCCGCGACGGAACTGACGCTGGCCGGATTGCGGCTGATGGTCGTCTCGGTGCGAGCGCGTTTGCCGGCATGAATAGCCGAGCGCATGAGCGCCGAGATCACGGGTCCGATCGAGCCCTGGCCCAGACCGGCCTCATACGCCTCGGTGACCTGCCCCAGAATTTGCGGCTCGCCCAGGATCATGGAATCCAGTCCGGCTGCGACGCGATTGAGATGGGTTACGGCCTGCTCATCGCGATAGCGATAAAGGTGTGCTTCAAATTCGTCGCGGGCTGCGCCGGTTGTTTCAACGAGAAAGTCGATCAGGGGCTCAACTCGGGCGGTGTGCGATGCTGAATAGAGTTCCAGCCGATTGCAGGTCGAAAGAATCGCCAGCTCGATCAAGCCAGCCGGCCGGCAGGCGTGATCGCAACCCAGACGCGAGAGAGCCATCTTAAGCGCTGCGGGTGAATAATGCAGCCGCTCACGCAGCTCCACCGGCGCGGTATGATGACTGAGTCCCACACCAAGGATGTGCATAGGGCGGCTCGCGGGCGTAGTCACTTGTTAGTGGCCTGATCGTAGGTTTCCGCTACAGCCAATTCGACGGCATTGAGCAAAGGGGTCATGCGGCGCAGCAAGCGCACATTCGCTTCAGGCCGCACATTCGCTACGTCCGGCAATTGCAGGGCGACATCAAACAGCGTATCGCGAAAGAACAGCACGATCTGTAACGCGGACGCCAACGGCAGGCCCAGGCTCAAGGCGTTGGCGGCATGTTCGCGTCCGATCGAGCGCGCTTCATCCAGTAAATCTTCGCCGCCGTCTTGCAAAGAGACGTATTGCAGCATCAGGCCCATCAACCTGCGGCCCAGCACACGCTTATGCTCACGGTTCTGTTCATCAAAAACCGCCAGCCACGGCGTCTCGCGCTGGCGGACAATCTCGGTGCGCGTTTTCGCCATGGCCTGCTCGGCCCAGATGCGTTCCAGGTTGCCGATCGTTCGCAAGCGCAGCCGCTCAGCGGTAAACCGCTCAAGATCAACCAGCGCGAAGCGCCGATGTCTGCCGGGTGTCACCATCACCGGAACTTCGCCGGCGTCTGCCCATCGACGCAGTGTGGTCGGATGAATCCCTAACTGTCTGGCTGCTGCGTTTAAGCCGAGCCATTCGTTCGTCATACGGTGTCCTGTTGAGGAATCAGGAAATGTGCGCCTAATCTATCAAATATCACTAAACCTTAGCGATTGCTCTATTATAAACATTGCACTCAGCATATCAAGTGATTTTTGTCAGATTTGTGGTTAAGAAATGCTAATAATCACCTTAAGTGGAGCTTAATATGCGTGGCCCTCTTTCGCACGCTCGTCTGTCTCGTGCAGTAGATTCTTCCTGACAAGCTGTTCACTCCGATCGTAATGTGTGGAGATATCGGTTGTGATTAATGAAGAAGAATCCGCCGGCTGTCCGCAATAAAAGACAGAACGACGGGCCTTGCCGTCGCTCTGTCCTGACTGAATAACTTCTTCGGCTATCTGAAACAGAAATGTTGAGGCTCTGGTGCAGCTACGCAGCTCCTGCCTGGGGCGCACCCTGACCACTTTCCAGCGATTGCAGCGCCAGGTATTGTTCACCGAACTTGTTGATCCGCTCCATTTCCAGATCGTAATTGCTGTAATGGCGTTCCTCGTCGTCGATCAGACCCTCGAACACCTTTTGGGAGCCGGCGTCTCAAGGACCAGGGCATTCTGCGCAGCCGGATATTGAATTTTAGGCATCCGATTAATCTCTCGCTCGACACAGTCCCCTATTTGCCAGGCGACCGCCCGCTGATTACCGAGCGATCGGCGGGCGGTTCCGTCGTGCGTTGCCAGAATCGATCAAAAGTTTCTAAGGACTACGGGCAAGAAGACACGAAAGCCGTTGACGATGACCGTTGCTGTGCGAATCAATGAGTCGCCAGCATACTCAATCTCGGCGGTATTCGTCAACCCGATCGGTCCCGGCGCCGTCACGGTCGTAGCGTAAGTCAGGGTCACGACGGGCGTGGTCGAGATCACACCGGTCCACTTCAGCACAGGCGGTGTCGCTTGAACCGCGCCCAACGTAGCGGTGAATGAGCCTGCGACGTAACTTAAGCCAGCCGGGAGTGTATCGGTCACGCGCGTCGATGTCGAGAGCGGGCTGCCGGTACTGCGTACAACAATCGTGTACGTGATCGTATCGCCTTGCTCGACAACCACGTGCGAGACGTGTTTCGTCGAAGTCGAGAGATCGGGCGACAGCACGGCCGGCGCGGAGATCAACCGATAGACACTGCCCGTGTTGCGGCCTGTCACATACAACTCGCCGCTTTGATCTTCGCCAAAAGATGAGACGTTGAAGCCGGCGTCAAGTTTGAGATCGTTCGCCCAGACACCGGGCCCGGTCTGCTCCAGCGACCAGATGTTGCCATAGCTGTAATCGGCGTAGAAATAGACGCCTTGCAACTGGGGATACTGCGGGCCGCGATAGACGTAGCCGCCGGAGACCGCCGTACCCAGGCTGCGATCATAAACGGCCACCGGCAGCGTCAGACCGGCGGGCGTGATAGGCGGCTGATTGCAGTCGTCGAAATTGTTCAAATTAAACGGGCGCAGGCCCTCCATTTGACGCCAGCCGTAATTCTGCCCGCCCGCGCTGTTGCCGGGTTGATAATCGATCTCTTCCCAGCAGTTCTGCCCCACGTCGCCGATAAACAGATCGCCGTTGAGCCGATCGAAAGCGAAGCGCCACGGATTGCGCAGACCCAGCGCCCAGATTTCGGGCCGGTAGCCGGCCGTCTGCGTGAACGGATTGGTGGGCGGAATCGTGTAAGTGGTCACTCCGCGCACGTTCAGGCGCAGCATCTTGCCCAGCAGCTCCGCCGGATTTTGCGCGTTACCGATCGGGCCGTGCTGATCGCCGCCGCCGCCACCGTCGCCCATACCGATGTAGAGGTAGTCGTCGTTGGGGCCAAATTGCAGCTGCCCGCCATTGTGATTGCCCTCTGGCTGATCGATCGTGAGGACCACCTGACTGTTGACGACATTCGCCACATCCGCCGCGGCATCCGCTACCGTGTAGCGCTCGATGACGGTGTTGCCGGCCAGATTGGTGTAGTTGAGGTAAAAGGCGCGGGTCGTTTGAAAATCCGGATCGAACGCGATGCTCAGCAGACCCTGCTCGAAGCAACACGACACTTGCGAGGTAATGTTCAGATACGGCGTGGCAAGCAGCCCGCCGTTTTTGATCACACGCACCTGGCCTGCTTGCTCGATCACAAACAGGCGGCCGCTGTTGTCGCCGGCATGTGTGACGTGCACAGGATCACTTAAGCCACTGCTGATCAACTCCAGTCCGATCGTAAACGCGCTGGAAGCCGTGATGGCTGCCGGTTCGCCACGCGGCTCGATCGGTTCTGCAACAGCCGATCGGTTTGGCAAAGCGCCCACTGCCCAAACCATGCTTACGCTTGCCACCACTGCCCAAATCACTGTTTTGCCAACTTGCCACACCTTCGACATCATGGTTTTTCCTCCCCAGGAAAGCTGCGGCCAGTCTATCATTGCGACGGCGATTCAATCAAGCGTACTTTCGTCAGGAGTGGCGCGCGCGTGTCCAAAAAGCACCATGCTCAACATGATGTGTGGCGGCTCTGTCACAAATCGATCAAAACCCTAACCAAAACAAAACCCCGCTCGATGTTGTGAGCGGAGTTGATGGCGATCGAAAGACTTGAAAATCGTAAGCAGA
>JACRBO010000745.1 GCA_016219235.1 Chloroflexota bacterium | reverse complement strand
TTGTTCAATCAGGCAGCCAGACTGGCCGGTGATTGAAGCAAGTGTGATCGGCCACCGCCAGCGTACACAGTACGCCCCCGCGCGATGGCTTATCGAGGGTATGACAACAAGACGGGAGTCGCAGAATGCTGTTTCCGCCTGACAGTCGTAGCGCGCAGCGAAATACATTCTGCGTGACGATACCCGTTCGAATTGACACAACCCGGGCTGGCACAGCAGCGGCTATTGATTGGGTTGCTCGGAACGTCGATAACTGCGTTGGACAACTGGAAGAAGCGTTTGACTACAAAGAAACTGCCGATCGCCTGGCTAAAGCGATCGGTTGCGAACAAATACACGCTGTTTCTAATATAAAGCGATCAATGATAAAGTGTACGCGACAATGCCGACCGATACTGTGAAAATCGTGTAAGACTCTCGTTGATCTTGTGTCAAAAATCGTGTCGCCGTGAATCGTCGTCAGCCTGATCATTCGGGATAATCTGTTTACGCCCGGCAGACCGCCTACTCTATGAAAAAGTTACACCCGACCTCATCACTTCATTAAGTCTTCATTAAATTCTCTCCAGGGGTATGTTTAGAGTCGAAATTTTGGCGTGAAAGATACGGCTCTTCCAAAAAATGATCAAAAATGAAGACATTACGTATCCAATGCCAACAAGAGGAACGCCTTCCTGGCGACGTGCTCACACAGGAAGGCGTATTTTCCTCCTGAAGCAGTCTTATCCGTACTGTCTTAGCGAGGGCGACGTGATAGAGCCAGACCAAACGCGCCCAGGAGCAGCAGGGCGCCGACGACTGCCACAAGCAGGCTGAGCGCGGCAGTTCCCTCGTCGCTGGCGCCTGTCTGCGGCAGGGTGCCGGGGGTGGCAAGCGGAGATACGGCCGGCGCGACGCTGGTGGCGGTTGACACCGCAGTTGGAACGAGCGTCTCAGTCGGCGTCACGACCTGGGTGGCGGCCACCGTTGCCACGGGCGTCACCGTTGCCTGTTGAGCGGGCCGGGCGAATACCCCGGCGGCGGTAAAGGCGGACATCACAACGACGGCGACGCCCACCCCGAGCAAGTTGCGGACTTTGAACATCTTAACCTTCTCCTTTCCAAGTCGAATCTTGATACTGCTCCAACACCCGCCTATCGTACACGATCTGGCCTAAAAAAGTTCCAAACGTAAGTTAAAGAGAAACTAAGAAAACCGTAGCGAGGATGTGAATAATCTAACGTACTATCAGGGCACGGGCAAGGCCACCAGGATGAGCCGGTGCGTATTGTTATTGCGCGGCCAACACGTGACCAGAGTGAGACGCTCGTCGTTGCTAGGCCCGATCCAGCGCGCGTTTTCACGCCGCACCTCAAGCGGCTGATCTTTTTCGGGCACAATGGTTCTAAACGCGATGACATAGTTTCGCGTGAATGAATCGGTCTGCACCGCGATGGGGTCGCCTTCTTTAAGTTTCTCAAGATGTTCAAACACGCGGCCATCTATATCCTGATGACCTTCCAACACCGTGTTGCCGATCGCGCCCACCGGCGCGCTGGTTTTCAGCCAGCCCGCGGCTCGCCACTCGGGCACGTCCCACTCGCTGACCGGCTGTCCATCTTTTTCGATGACGCTCCAGCCCATCTCGATCACGGGCACATCGAGATCGATCGCCGGGATGATCAGGCGTGTTGGCGCGGCCGGGACAGCGGTAGCGGTCGCCGCAGTAGCGGTCGCCGGAGTAGCGGTCGTCGCGAGTGATGGTGTGGCGGAGGCCGGTGGCGTCGGCGATGGCATGATTGTCGGCTCGATCGTCGCCGTCGAAGTTGGCGGCGAAGTTGGCACACTCGAAGGCCCATCACCTGCTTCCGGCAGCAGCGGCGTTGAAAGCATGCTTGGTTGAGGTGTGCTTTGCGGGCGCGAATCGTATACAGGCTTGTCCGGTTCAATGGTTCTTCGAGGGTTGGCAGGCGGAACAACACAACCGGTCAGCAGCCATAGCAAACCGGCCGATGCGAGGAGCAGTCGGCTTCTCATGAGTAATGATGTCTCTTTCTAACCGGGCGCGTGCCGTGCTCGCGATTGAAGCACAGTCTGACACGACCACGGCTGTGAATTACTAGAGGGTGAATTGGGGCGAACTTGTCTGGGGGTGAATGAAGAAGCCTGAACAGACGGTCGAAGCATGATTGCGCGCATGACTGCGCGGAAAAAGCGCCCCAGTAACGCGACCGATCTTAGCCGATTCACGTCTGAGGCGCAACCATCCAGCGATAATGGGAGCAAGCGCTGGGTTGATCGATCTACGCGGCTTACCCGGGTCCGATCGGCTTCGCGACGACGATCAGGCGATGGGTGTTGTCGGTATACGGCCAGCACGTCACCAGCGTCAAGCGTTCGTCCAGCGTGGGCTGAATCCAGATCGCGTTTTGACGGCGAACTTCGATCGGTTCATCGCGATCGGGCAAAATATGGAGCGCCGTGACTTGATACGAATAGGCGCGCTCATTGGAGCGAACCTCGATCAGATCGCCCGATTTCAAATCGACCAGCCGGCGAAACACCTCGCCGGCCATGTTGTGATGTCCATCAAATACGGTGTTGCCGGGTTGGCCGATCGGCGCAGATGTTTTCAGCCAGCCCGCTGCGAAATGATTGGGGATGTCCCACACACTGACACCATTCGGCTGACTCCAGCCGACCGTTTCGATCGGCGCGTCGAGGTCAATGGCCGGAATAACGAGGCGAGTCGGTATATGCGGCGCGGCACCCGTGATCACAGGCGCCGCAGCGATCAGCGGTGGCAGTGTTCGATCTGTGGCGAGCAGCGGAGTCTCAGGCAACAACACCGGCGTAGCGGTGATCACTGCCTGCCCTTCCATATGCAAGGGAGTGACGGTCGGACGCAAGAGTGGTTGCGCTTCACCGAAAGCAGCCGGGGGCGGCATCAGCCTGTCACGCAGCACTGGGTAAACAAGGAGTCCGGCGTCGAGGATGAATAGCATACCGGCCAGTGCCAGTAAATTGATCAGGCAACCTTGATCCGGCCTGGCGGCGGCGCGCGGTGATGCGGTGGACCTATGCCCGGCGTCACGCTTGATCATAATTGGGGAGTTTTGCGATCGTGCGCGAGCCGACGGCCAGATGGACTTCATCCTCGCCCAGCGCGGCGATCCAACCGGCCGGAATCAGTTTCTTTTCTTTCACCAGCAAACCCTGCGAGATCAGGACGTGGGTAATGCGATCGCCGTTACCAGTCGTGACCACCTCGTCGATATTGCCCGCGCGTTTGCCATCCCGCGCGATCACCCTGGCCCCCTCTTTTACCGCCACGGTCCCTTCAGGGATGTTTAGCTGGGTCTCAATGCGATAACCCGGATCGACAAATTGCGGGAGCAGTGGTGAGCGCGGATAGACAGGCAGCCAGTACAGGATTGGCACAGCGGGTGTTGGAACAATCTGGCCGGTACGCTCCAATCGCTCTTCGTCGGCGGCGACGTATTGCGTCTCTTCGAAATCGGGCAAGTGTTCCACGTCGTCAGCCGTCAGCCGCACGATGAGGCCATTTTCCGCGCCAACCTCCACCCGATCGATCGGGATGACTTTATCATGGGGAGTCAGAAGCCCGCGGCGAACGATCAGGTGCGTGATCTCAGTCGTTCCAGGATCGATTACGACGCGTTCGAGACGGCCAATCGCCTGGTCATCGACCGTAAAGACTCCGACGTGTTGTTTGAATTCCATTTTCCTGCTCCTGGCGGGCGACTAACGGGCGGCCGCGGCGGTTCCTTGGAGAAATCGGTTGACTTCTTCTTCAGCCAGCGCCTGAGAGTAGCCGTATTTTTCCTGTAATAGTTCGACGAGCACATCGACGTGACCTTCAATGCGATTTACGTCCGCATCGGTGAGGGCCAGCCAGTGCAGCCCGACTTCTTTGCGCAGCTGCTTCCATTGGTGTTCAAATACTTCGGCGTTTAACATGCTGGTTTTATCTCCTTTGCCTTATTGATTGAGTAACTGACGTTACGCAGCAGGACGCGGAGCGCGCCCTGCAACTATTGGCCTGGCAACAATTGCCGAATTCGCGCGCCCAGTTCGGATGGTGTCATTGGCTTAAGCCAGACATCGTTTGCGCCGGCCAGGCGAGCCGCCTGGTGAGCGTCGGGATCAACCAGGCCGGTCAACATCACAACCGGGATGGCTGCGAACGCCGGCTGGGCGCGTATCCAGCGGCACACGTCGATGCCACTCATGTCCGGCATCATCAGATCCAAAATCACCAGATCGGGCCGCTGGCTGTTGATCTGCTCGATGGCCGCTGGCC
>JACRBO010000751.1 GCA_016219235.1 Chloroflexota bacterium | reverse complement strand
TTCTGCATCTCGCCTTCCAGCAAGCGGCTCACCGGAATGCCCGTCCACTTGCCCACGAGCTCGGCCACGTCTTCAGCCTCGACTTCTTCCTTCAACATGCGCTGATCTTTTTGCTGGTCTTTCAGGCGCAGTTCGCCCTCCGTCAACTGCCGTTCCAGATCGCGCAACGTACCAAAGCGCAGGCGCGCGGCCTCATCCAACTTGTATTCACGCTCGGCGCGTTCGATCTCGGTTTTGGTCGCGTCGATCTTGCCCTTAATCGATTGCAGCGCCGTGATCGCGCTCTTCTCCAACTCCCAGTGCGCGCGCAAACCATTGGACTGCTCTTTGAGATCGGCGACCTCTTTGTCGATCTTGGCCAGGCGTTCTTTGCTGGCCTGATCTTTTTCCTTCTTCAACGCCTCGCGTTCGATTTCCAGTTGCATGATCTTGCGATCGACTTCGTCCAGCGCGGCGGGCTTGGAATCGATCTCCATGCGCAGCCGCGAAGCCGCCTCGTCGATCAAATCGATCGCTTTGTCCGGCAACTGCCGATCGGTGATATAGCGGTCCGATAGGGTTGCGGCGGCGATCACGGCCCCGTCTTGAATCCGCACGCCGTGATGGACTTCGTAGCGTTCCTTTAAGCCGCGCAAGATCGAGATGGTATCTGCCACCGACGGCTCATCGACGTAGACCGGCTGGAAGCGCCGCTCGAGCGCGGCATCTTTCTCGATGTGCTTGCGATACTCGTCCAGCGTCGTCGCGCCGATCGTGTGGAGTTCGCCGCGCGCCAGCATGGGCTTGAGCATGTTGCTGGCATCCATCGCGCCTTCGGCCGCGCCCGCGCCCACCATCGTGTGCAGCTCGTCGATGAACATTACCACGTCGTCGGAGTCGGTGACTTCTTTCAGCACGGCCTTGAGGCGCTCTTCAAACTCGCCGCGATACTTGGCCCCCGCGACCAGCGAACCCAGATCAAGCCCCACCAAACGCTTGTTTTTCAGCCCTTCCGGCACATCGCCGCGCACGATGCGCTGCGCCAGCCCTTCGACGATGGCGGTCTTGCCCACGCCTGCGTCACCCACCAGCACTGGATTATTCTTGGTGCGGCGCGAGAGAATCTGGATGACGCGGCGACTTTCGTCATCGCGGCCAATCACCGGATCGAGCTTGCCCGATCTGGCCAACTCGGTCAGATCGCGCCCATACTTCTCCAGCGCTTGAAACGTGCCTTCGGGATTTTGCGAGGTGACGCGCGCCGAGCCGCGTACCGCCATCAACGCCTGCAAGATCGCGTTGGCGCTGAGGCCGCGCGCCGAGAGCATGTGGCCGATCGGGTTTTGGGCTTTCGCCAGCGCCAGCAAAACGTGCTCGGTGCTGACGAACTCGTCGCGCATCGACCTGGCTTCGTTTTCGGCGGCGGTCAGCACATCGCTGGCGGCGCGGCTCAGGCTGATCTGCACGTTGGAGCCGGACACGCGCGGTCGGTTGTTCAGATCGCGCTCGATAATCGCCGCGATCTGATCGGGGTTTTGACCCAGCTTTTGCAGCACCTTGGGCACGATGCCGTCGCTCTGCCGGATCAGGCTGAGCAAAATGTGATCAGGCTCAATCGTCTGATGGGCCAGCGACTGCGCCAGGTTTTGAGATTCGAGAACCGCTGCCTGCGCCTTCTCGGTGAATTTATTCAGGTTCATTCCAGCCCCCTTCTACCCGTCATTTTAGCATCTTGCTAAGTTTAGGAGCGGAGTACTAGAGGGCTGTTAGATTTGCACAAGAAGTCTGTTAGTCGAGAGTCCAATAGTCACGCAGTCGCGCCAGACTACTTGACCACGGAACTACGCGACCACCCGACTAAATGCACCGTAGGGCAAGCGTAGGCTGAGAGTCGAGTTAAGTTTAGCGGGGTGGGGTATATTAACAGTTGAAGAGCAGCGGGCGAAAACGTCTCTTCTTCTCCTCCTTGTTTTTGCCAGAGCACCGATAGACAGCGACTATCGGTGCTTTTGGCGTCTATGGGGCAGTAGCCTCGGAATTAGTACATTGGTAGATTAGTCCCCGCAACTCCGTTTGGCACTTGTTTTACTAATTTACCAGTCTACTAATCTACCCTCTACCAGTGTATAATCCCCGCCCGTGAATACCTCCGGCAACCGACAAATCGCACGCGCCAGCCTCGTCGTTATGGCGACGTTTCTGGTCAGCCGCCTGCTGGGCCTGTTGCGCGATGTCGTCATCGGCGCGCAGTTTGGCACATCCGGCAACTACGATGCCTACGTCGCCGCCTTCCGCATTCCCGACATCATCTACACCCTCATCGCGGGCGGCATCCTGGTGTCGGCCTTCGTACCGACGTTTACGGGCTATCTGGCCAAGGACGATCGGACCGGCGCATGGCGGCTGGCCAGCGCCGTCATCAACCTCGTCGTCGTCGTGCTGACATTGGCCGCACTGCTCGCGGTAGTGCTGGCCGGGCCGCTCGTGCAATATTTGCTGGCCCCCGGCTTCAGCCCGGAGAAGCAGCAGCTCACCGTCCAGTTGATGCAGATCATGCTCGTGCCGCCCATTATCTTCGGCGTCAGCGGCGTGGTCATGGGCATTCTGTACGCGCATCAAAGTTTCTGGCTGCCCGGCCTGGCTCCGTCGATGTACAACCTGGGCATCATTTTCGGTGCGCTCGTGTTATCGCCCGCGCTTGGTGTGTATGGATTGGCTTTCGGGGCGATCATCGGGGCACTGCTGCATTTGCTGGTGCAGGTGCCCGGTCTGATCAAGATCAAGGCGCACTACTCCACCCGATTGGCCCTGCGCGATCCCGGTGTGCGCGAGGTGATGCGGCTGATGCTGCCGCGCATGTTTGGCGTGGCCGTGATTCAACTCAATTTTCTAGTCGAGACCAGCCTCGCTTCATTACTGCCGGCAGGTGCGGTGTCGGCCTTGAATTATGCCTGGCGCGTGATGTTGACGCCGCAAGCGGTGGTGGCGCAATCGGTGGCGACGGCCGCCTTCCCCACCTTCGCCGATCAATACGCGCGCGGCCAGATTCACCAACTTCGATCGGCTCTGGCGGCGACCGTGCGCTCGATCTTGTTCATCGCCATCCCCGCCGCGATGGGTCTGTGGGTCCTGCGCGAACCCATCATCCAACTGCTCTTCGAGCGCGGCCAGTTCACAGAAACCTCGACGGAGCTGGTTGCCACAGCTTTAGGTGCGTTTGCCCTGGGCCTGATCGGCCATTCGGGTGTGGAGATTCTGGCGCGGGCGTTTTATGCTTTACACGATACACGCACGCCGGTGATCCTGGGCGTGATCGCGTTGATCGTCAACTTGATCATGAGCCTGGCGTTGATCAACGTGCTGGGCGTGACGGGGCTAGCTTTATCGAATACAACCGCCGCGACGATTGAGCTGGTGCTGCTGGTCGTGTTGATCCGCAAACGCCTGGGCGGCCTGGAAGATCGGCGCGTGCTGATCGGGGCGTTGAAGACTGCTGGCGCTTCGATCATCATGGGTGCGGCGGTGTGGGCTTTCTTGAATGCAGCCAGCACCGCAAGTGTGATCGTGCGTGCCGGCGGCGGTATGCTTATCGGCGTGAGTGTGTTTGCGCCGGCCGCGTCCCCGCTGCGTGTTGAGGAACTGCGCTCGATTACGGGGCTGATCAGGCGGAAAGTTCTAGGACGCGGATAACACGGATTTGGCGGATTAACACAGATAATTCAAAGCCTACTCCGCGTTTATCTGTGAAATCTGTGCTATCTGTGTCCTAAATAGTTTCCTCCACCTGCTCGATCTTCAACTCCGCGCCATCCAGCATTTTGCCGCAATACACCGCCAGTTGCTGGCCGCGCTCAAACAGCGCCAGCGATTCTTCCAGCGGCAAATCGCCCTTCTCCAGAGCGCGCACGGATTCTTCGAGTTCGGCAAAGGCTTGTTCAAAAGTCAGATCATTGATCGGTAGCGTCTTCGTTTGTTTGCGCGCCATGTTAGGCTCCAAGTCCTTCCAGCCAGGTTAGCCAGTCATTGAAGTGCCGGCACTCG
>JACRBO010000749.1 GCA_016219235.1 Chloroflexota bacterium | reverse complement strand
TTTTTTGCGCCCAACGACGACGCCTTCAAGGCGCTCCCGCAAGATCAGATCGATGCGCTGTTGAAAAACGATACGTTGCTGCAGGAAGTGCTGATGTATCACGTGGTGCCAGGGCGCTATGCCGCCGCGAATTTGAGCACTGCGCAAGCCTTGACCACCGCACTGACCAGCACCGTGTTGACGGTATCTGGCACCGGCACGGGCGTCACCATCAACGAGGCCGTCATCGTGTCGCCCACTTTGGCCGCATCCAACGGCCTGGTCTACGAGATCGCCAGCGTGCTGCTGCCCACCCAGGTCAGCGCGGCTGCGCCGTCGCCCTCCGGCACGGCGCTGATCACGGGCACGGTGTCGTATTTGCCGCGCATCGCGCTCGATCCCGAAGCCGTGATCGAAGTGCAGCTGCAAGATGTGTCGGCGGCTGATGCGCCCGCGAAAACGATCGCGTCGCAATCGATCGATGCCAACGGCCAACAGGTCCCGATCGCGTTTGAGCTGGCTTACGATCCCGCCGTGGTTAATGCGCAGAATCGCTACGTGCTGGCCGTGCGGATTTCCGTCGGCGGGCAGCTGCGCTTCGTCAACACGACGGCGATTCCGGTGCTGACCAACGGCGCGCGCAGCACCAACGTCGAGGTGCTGGTCGATCCCGTGAGCGGCGTCGCGAGTGCGGCGCAGGTCACGCCCACGCTGTCGACGTTGACCGGCACGCTCACGCTCCCGTCGAGCGTTACGATTCCTGCCGCTGCGATTGTGGATGTGCAGCTCAACGACACGACCGTCGTCACCGCGCCCGTCATTGTTGCCGCGGCTCAATCGGTTGTGACGAAACGATCGGGAGCGTTGACGTACACACTTAAATATGATCCGGCTTTGATCGATCTGAAGCGCACGTATGCCCTGACCGGGCGGGTGCTGGTCGATGGCCGCCCGATCTACGCCAACTCCGGCGAGGTCGCCGTGCTGACCTTTGACAAGCCCTTTACGGGCATCGCGGTGCCGCTGGCGGCTGTCAGCGATGGCAAGCCGGCCGATGACCTAGTGACCATCACGGGCACGCTGGACATCGACGCGGCGGCGCTCGATTCCGCCGCCGTGATCGAAGTGCAACTGCAAGACGTATCGCGCACCGATGCGCCCGCCGAAGTCGTGTCTGTGCAAGTGATTACACCAGCGCAAACCGCGGCGATTCCATTCACGCTGTACTACAACCCGTACGCGATCGACCCGGCGCATCACTACCAGTTGAGCGCGCGCGTGACTGTCAGCGCCGAAGTTCTGTATGAAAATACCGAGCAATATCCGGTGCTCACGGCGGGTCAACTCACCGATGTAGCGCTGAGGGCTGAAGCGTTGAGCATCGCGGCCGTAACGCCTACCGCCACACCCACACCCACATCCACGCCTGCCCCGGTTGCCGGAGCGGGTGTGCTAACGGGCACGATCACTGCCGCGCAGGCCATCAACCTGCCCGCCAACGCTGAAATCCTGGTGAAATTGCTCGACGTATCGCGCGTCGATGCGCCGTCGCAAGTGGTGGCGGAACAGACCATCGACGTGGACGGCCGGCAGCTGCCCAGGCCGTTTACGCTCAACTACGACGCCGCGCAGATCGACGCGACTCACTACTACATGCTGCTCGTGACCATCAGCGTCAACGGCGAGTTGGGTTGGCTCAATCCGCAGGCCGTCTGGGCGTTGACGTATGGCAATGCGGCGGGCAGCATCAGCGTCCCGGTGCAGCCGGTGCCGTAACGATGCCTAACTGGATCGGCCTAGTGGCGGCACTCGCCACATTTTTCAGCGTGTGGCTGGGCCACGTCAGCGTGCGCGCCGTCGAGTATCGCGCGGCCTCGCTGACGCGGCCAACGATCGTCTATCTGGCGCTCAGCGCCGCGGCCTATCTCGGCTCGGTGCTGAGCGGCGAGGTGTGGCTGTCGGCGGCGTTGGGCATTGCGGGCACGACCCTGTGGTTTGATGCGCTGGAACTTCGCCGCCAGTTCAAGCGCGTGATCAAAGGCCACGCGCCGGCCAATCCGCAGAATCCGCGTCACACGCCATACCTGGCTTCCGGCCACGCCACCCCGATCAACTGGCTGGATCGCGCGCCGGACGGCCACCTTGCCGATCGGACGGCCGCATGAATTTCTTCGGCATATTGATCGGCATCGCGACGCTATTCATCATCGGGCTGGGCTTTGTCTGGGTGATTCGCGGCGAATACTTCTTCGGCTATCTGTGGTGGCCGTATGTGATGGGGACCGGGGTCGTGTTGATCGGCCTATCGGTGGTGGTGGCAGCCGATTGGCTGTCGGCGCTGATCGGCGTGTTTGGCGCATCGCTGATCTGGGGCGCGACCGAATTGCGCGATCAGGCCGTACGCGCCGAACTGGGCTGGTATCGCTTCAATCCGCATAAGCGTCTGCCGCCATTGGCCGCTGTCATCAAGCGCTGGCCTACGCCTAAACTGTAGCGAATTGTTAAATCTTGCCCGCCACCGTTGACCCTGCGCGGCGATTGGCGTACAATCTTTGCGAGCAACCGCCGGCCGGCATGGCCGACCTACCGGGAGAAAATAGCATGGCAAATTACGAACTCGTTGAGCTAATCGATCAAACGCTGGCGCGTTACACGCAGGACATCGCGGCGATTGAAGCGCAGTTGACCCATGACGCCCAGGCCGCCCTGGAAGACTGGCTGCTGGTCGAGGCGTGCAAAGACTACGACACCATCGATCTCGATCCTGAGGTCACCGGCAAGTCGCGGCGCAAAGCCTATAAGGCACTGCGCGACAAGAAGCGCAACATCGAGAAGATGATGGTGGCCTTGCAGGCGCTACGCGAGACCGCCGAAGCCCCCGAAGGCGAAAAACTCCGCAAGAAGTTCGAGGCTGAAACCGAGAAGTACGGATAGTCACACCTCGACGATCCGATGGCGCCTGACGCGGCCGATGCCGTAGCGCTCAGGGTACGGTTTATTTGCGCACCAGTGGCAAATAGACGTACTGCGGCGAGCCGCTCACCGGCCCGAAGACGTTGTTGTGCTCGTTGCTTTCTGGCACCAGGCCGCGCTGTCCGAAGGACGGCGCGCAGTCGTCGGGTCGAGGACAAGCATAGTTGTCGATCTTAAAATAGAGAATTGGCCGCTGGTCGAACGTGACGTGCAGATGCTCAAACGTCACCGTGAAGATGCCCCCCGGATCAAGTGAATCGACAATCAGAAACGGGAAGCCATCGCTATCATACGGGAACGACGGTGGCGGCACGGCCGGATCGATGAACGCATCAAGGTAGAAGCGGCCACATGGCGCCCGATTTGGATTGCAGGCGCGGCCGGTCCCGGCATTGCGCACGATGACGGTCGCCGTAAACTCAGTTCCCCCGACGATGATGGGCGGCGACAGAGTGACGCTATCGATGATCAGATCCGGCACGCCCACCAATGTGGTGGTCATCGCGCTGGCAACAGGCAGGCCGCCCGGACCGTTGTCACTGATGGCAAAATCGTTCACCACGGCGGCCATGCCGGGCGTAAACGTCAGCGGCAGAGTGACGGCAAACGTCGCTATGCCCGACTCGCCTGCCGGGAGATCGCCCACGAACAGGTTGGCTTGCTCGCCATTAGCCTGCCAGCTGGTCGATGCCTGGGTTGCGTAGGGTGATCGAGTTACCGTGAACACCACCCCGGTTGTATCCATCCCCGATGGATTGGTGTACGTCAAAGTATAGGTGATGATTTTTCCCTCGACCGGCACCGATGAATCATAATCGACTGCCAGTGTCAGAATCGGGCTGGTGGTAATCGCATCGACATCCTGGCTCGAATGGCCGAATAGCTCAACCGTCGGGGTAGTGGTCGTTATCAGGGCCGTCGCTGTGATGTTTCTCAGGCCGGCCGGCAGCGTGGCACTGACCTCGACGCTCAGGGTAACGACTCCACCACTGCCCGCAGTGACCGTGCCCGGCGCGAACGAATAGACGCCAGTCTCCGGGCTAAGACAGTTGTTTGAACAGCCCACAAAAGTCGCCGGCGACGGTATGTGATTGGTGATGACGACATTCTGAGCCGGTGAATTGCCGGAGTTGAAATAGGCCAGGGTATACGTCAATACTTCACCGGCCATCGCATTCGAAACTCCGTTACCAATCGTCAGGTTCAAGATCGGCTGACTGGCGACGACGTTCGTCAGGCTGGCTGCCGCCTCGATATTCTCCGCGGCAACCAGTCCCGCCGTGTTGGTCAGCAACGTGCCCGCCAGCAGGTTGTTGACGACAGCGAGCGTCAGCGTCAACGACCGAACGTCCTGGCTGGCGATTGCCCCGGGATTCCAGGTCACTTTCCGCGTCAGCGGGTTGTAAACACACCCGATCGGGGCGCAGTCTTGAAAGGTCGTATGGCCGGGCAGAACATCGGTGACGACGACCGACGTGGCATAGGTTGACCCGCTGTTGGTATACAGCAGCGTGTACGTCAACAGACTGTTCGCCTGCGGCGACGTGACATTCGACAGCTTGGTCAGCGCCAGAATCGGCGACTGAGCCAGGGTCGATTCCATAGCGCTGGCCGGGGTCGGCTGCTCGACGCTGCTGATGTCAATCCGATTGTTGATCACCGTGAGATCAGGTAGCGGACTGTGAACACGAACCGTCACAATGATCGAGCCGCTGCCGCCGGGCGGCAGTTCTCCCGGCAGCCACACGAGCGTGCCGAGCGTCGGTGTCAACACCGG
>JACRBO010000743.1 GCA_016219235.1 Chloroflexota bacterium | reverse complement strand
ATTCAACGCGCCATCGGGTGCTTTGCCGTTCGCGGGCAATAATCGACACAACGACGCGATGGGTTCGGCGCGCGTAAGCGCGGCAAATTTCAACGCCGTCAACGCATCCAGCCAGATCAAGCCCGTATCGATCTGCACCGTCCCATCGGCGTGAATGGCATTCCACTGCGTCAGTTCGTCGGCGGTGGGCTTGTGCAAGTACGCGCGGACGCGGGGCACGGCCCCTGGGGCCGCATCGCCATGCACATAGACCCCATGTTGCATACCCGTTTCGATGGAAGCCGCCGCTGCCACCCCGATCACGCCGCCGCGTTGAAACGACAGTTGCAGATGATCGAAGATCAACAGCACGTCGCCCGATGCGATGAGTACACCCGGTGGCAAGTCAGCACGTGTCAGGCCACTCAGCCCGATGAGAAATTCGTCGAAGACGGTGGAGGCGCGGCCATCGGGCAGCACACGCGGCAAACGAGCAAACAATTTACCAATGGCGGAGCAATGCGGCACACGGCGCGAATCACCGCCAGAGTGAATGATAAGCACGTGGCCGCTGGTCAGCGTGTCGGCCTCGGCCGCCAGTTGATCGAGCACGCGCAGCGTCGCGCCGCCGGAGCCGATGCGTTGGCCGTTGGGATCGGCAATGACCATGAAGCGCGTGTGACGCGGCAGCAAACCGGCCGCTTGCCGCCACTCCAGTTGCCCGCGATACATCGCGGCCTGGCGTTCATCGCTGGCCGTGAGCACGCACACATCCCAGCCCAGTTCGGTATCGTGCTTCAGCGAGACGAGGTACTGCTGCCAGTTGTCCTGATACGCTTGCTGCAAGTAATCGACGTTGCGGTGATCGTGCATGGTGATTGTCCGTGAGGAAGAGATAGAACGCAGATAACGCTGATTATACAGATGAGCGCAGATTGCAGATAGCGGCCAAAGCGGCGTGAGTATAGCACGGAGGGCGATTACTGAAAAATGAAGCGCGCCCTTGATGAGCGCGCTGTGCGGGACAAACGGGTTTCTGAAGTGACTTTAACTGCCGACGATTTCGTTCAGGCCGTCGATAATTTGATCGAGTTCGTCAGCCGCGACCTGCCCGACTTTTGTACTCAACCGATCCACAGACAGCGTTCGAATTTGGCTGATTTTCACCCACGATGGCTTAGGCAAATTGGCCGAGAGCGCCAGCGTCAACGGGAAGCCAGCCGATGGCGGTTGACTGGTGATCGCCAGGGCAATCACCGTCCCTGAATGGCGATTGAATACTTCAGGGCTGATCACCAACACCGGGCGCACACCGGCTTGTTCGCGCCCTCGCACCGGATTCAAGTCGGCCCACCAGATGTCGCCTCTCAGTATGCGGGCCATGTCGCTAACTCCTGCTCCATGCCTTCTTCAGCCAATGCCTGTTCTTCGCGCGGATCAAGTTTAGCGCACTCGCGCGCCAAACGACTGCGGCTCAGCTTCGCTAGCTTGTCCTGAATCGCGGCCTGAATCGCCTGACTCCGGTTGGCATAGACCTCGCGCGCCACCAGCTGATCGAGCTGCGCCACCAATTTAGGATCAAGAGTAATAGCAATCTTTGTCATAGCCATTTTGAACCTCGCACCCTGACGGTATGATGATTTATCATACCACATTTTCTGTCGTCCGGCGATTCAAAATCGCAGCAACAACTACACAAAGTCCACCTACGCGGACTGTTTTCCAACTGACGGAAGGTTTCGGGTGTGGCCGCTCCCCTTCTCCTGAGTTGCTCAGTTTCAACTCAGGGAAGGGGCCGGGGGATGAGGCCTCAATTGCGCGGGTTTTGCTCACACTGTATAATCGCCGCATCTTCTGTCTGGAGCATAATCATGAAACGAGCATTAGTCTGTGGGGCGGGCGGCTTCATCGGCGGCCACCTGGTCAAGAAACTCAAGCGCGAAGGTTACCGGGTGCGCGCGGTGGACATCAAGCCGCACGAGTGGTCGCCCAACGCCGGCGCGGAAGAATTCTTGCAACTCGATCTGCGCGTCAAGGAAAATTGCGAGCAGGCGTTGGCCCTGCCCGACGGCAAGTTCGATGAAGTGTATCAGCTGGCTGCCGACATGGGCGGCATGGGCTTCATTCATTCGGCCGAAACCGAGATCATGTACAACAGCGCGCTGATCAACCTGTACATGGTGCGCACCGCCGCCGATATGAAGATTCCGCGCTACTTCTTCTCGTCGTCGGTGTGCGTCTATCGCGACATGCAGCATGGCGAACCGGAGATGACCGAAGCGCAGGCGATTCCGGCCCATCCCGATAACGAATACGGCTGGGAAAAGTTGTATTCCGAGCGGCTGGCCGAAGCCTACGAACGCAACACGGGCATGCAAGTCCGCATCGCGCGCTTCCAGAACTGCTACGGCGCGGAAGGCACGTGGCGCGGCGGGCGCGAGAAAGCCCCCGCGGCGATGTGCCGCAAGATCGCGGCCGTGCCCGATGGCGGCACGATCGAAGTGTGGGGCGACGGCACCGCAATCCGATCGTACACGCACGTCAACGACATGGTCGATGGCATCTACCTGCTCATGCAGTCCGAGCTGCACGGCGCGGTCAACATCGGCTGCCCGCAGTACGTCACCGTCGACGAGCTGGTGCAGGCGGTCGCCAAAGTGGCCGGCAAACAGATCAACATCAAGCACATCAAAGGGCCGGTCGGCGTGCAGTCGCGCAACTTCAGCAACGAGCGTATCTAGTCGCTGGGTTGGCAGCCTAAAGTTTATCTCGAAGACGGCATCCAACTCACCTATCCGTGGATCGAAGCACAAGCCAAAGCGTGGATCGAGCAGCACGGTACACAACCGTAATCACAATCGATTGAACTGTCAGGGCGAAGCATTCGCAAATACCCTCTGGCTAATGGCCGGAGATATGTGGCGAATGCTTCGCCCTGACGTTGGGAGTCTTTACCTTCATGCAACCATGGAAAACGCTGGCGAGTGAACGTATCGCAGAGTTCGGCAAATATCTCATCGTAGAACGCCGCACGATCGAACTGCCCGACGGCCGCACCATTCCCGATTGGCCGTGGCTGATCATGCCGGACTACATCAATGTGGTGGCTGTCACGGATGATGATCAATTTATCTGTTTTCGACAAGTGAAGTACGCCGTCGATGGCACATCGCTCGCCGTGGTGGGCGGCTATCTCGAACCCGGCGAAGAGCCGCTGGCCGCAGCGCGGCGCGAACTGCGCGAAGAGACCGGCTACGCCGCCGACGAGTGGATTGCGCTGGGCCGTTACGCAGTGGATGCTAATCGGGGCGCGGGCACGGGCCAGTCGTTTCTGGCGCTCGGCGCGCAGTACGTTGGCGGTATCATCGCCGATGATCTGGAAGAACAAGAGTTGCTCTTGCTTAGTCGCGCTGAAGTTGAAGCGGCCCTGGCCGACGGCGAATTCAAGGTCATGCCGTGGACGACGGCGGT
>JACRBO010000748.1 GCA_016219235.1 Chloroflexota bacterium | reverse complement strand
GGTTGCCGGACTATCCCCGGTGGGTTATACTCTCTCATATGTCAAACTCTAAATCCCTGCTTCCATTTACCATCGTCATTTTTGGCGCGACCGGCGATTTGACGCACCGCAAGATTGTACCCGCCCTGTACACACTGTGGGCCGAGGGACTGCTGCCGGAGCAATTCAACATCATCGGCTTTGCGCGCCGCGACTGGACCGATCAGATGTTTCGGGCCGAGATGCTGAGCGGCTTGCAGCAATTCGGTCGGCTGCCGTTCGATCAGGCTCGGTGGGAGCAATTTGCGGCCAACCTGCACTATCATCGTTCTGAGTTCGATCAAGCCGACGGCTATCCCAGTCTTGCGACTAAGATCGACCAACTGGGCGGGGCGTCGGCCAACCGATTGTTCTACCTGGCCACCCCGCCCGATGCGTATCCGGCCATCGTCAAGCATCTGGGCGAAGCCGGCCTTAATCACAATCCGGCGGGCTGGGCGCGCATCATCATCGAGAAACCGTTCGGGCGCGACCTCCAATCGGCGGTGGCGCTGAACGAAGAAGTGCATCAGGTCTTCTTTGAAGATCAGGTGTATCGCATCGATCATTACCTGGGCAAAGAGACCGTCCAAAACCTCATCGTCTTCCGCTTTGCCAACGCCATCTTCGAGCCGGTCTGGAATCGCAACTACATCGATCACGTGCAGCTGACGGTCGCCGAAACAGTGGGCGTCGAGTCGCGCGCCGGCTACTACGACACCGCCGGTGTGGGCCGCGACATGCTGCAAAATCACATGCTGCAACTGCTGACCTTCATGGCGATGGAGCCGCCCTACGCTTTCGACGCTCGCGCGCTGCGCGATGAGAAAATGAAGATTTTGCAGGCGCTGCGGCCTATTCAACTGGCCGATACCATGACGGGCCAGTACCTCGGCTATCGCACGGAAAAGGGCGTCACGGCCAAGAGCAAGACGCCCACGTATGCAGCCATGAAGTTGTTTATCGATAACTGGCGCTGGCAGGGCGTGCCGTTTTTCCTGCGCACCGGCAAACAACTGGCCGACAAAACCACTGAAATTTCCATCGAATTCAAGCGCCCGCCGCATTCGCTATTCCCGTTGGAGACGGGTGAGCAGCTCACGCCCAACGTGTTGTCGCTGTGCATCCAGCCCGATGAAGGCATGCATCTGCGTTTTGATGCCAAAGTCCCCGGCGCGGGTATGAAGCGGCAGACCGTCGACATGGACATGCGCTACGTTGACGACATTCACGCCCCATTGCCCGAGGCCTACGAGCGGCTAATCCTCGACGCCATCCAGGGGGATGCCGCCCTGTTTACGCGTTCCGATGAAATCGAGCTGGCCTGGCGGGCCATCGATCCGGTCCTGAGTGCCTGGGAAACCGGTCGCGTGCCGTTGTTCTTCTACGAGCCAGGCACCTGGGGCCCCTACGAGGCCACGCGCTTTTTGGGCGATGGCCGCAAGTGGCGCAGCCAGTGCGGGATGTCCGATGAGTGAACGCTTGATTTTGCCGGATGCGGCAGCCGTCGCTCAGACCGCAGCCGATCGGTTTGTGGCGCTCGCTCGATCGGCCATCACGGCGAACGGGCAATTCACCGTGGCGCTGTCTGGCGGCGCCACGCCGAAAGCGATGTTGACGCGCTTGATCGATCGACCGATCGATTGGGTGCACGTGCATGTCTTCTGGGGTGATGAGCGCTGCGTGTCGTCCGAGGATGTCGACAGCAACTATCGCATGGCGTGCAAGGCGCTGTTGAAGCATGTGCCCATTCCTGAGCAAAACGTGCATCGCATGCAGGGTGAGATCAATCCGACGCAAGCGGCCAGCAACTACACGGCCGAATTGCGCGCCATGTTTGGCCGAGTCGAGTGGCCGCGTTTCGATCTGGTTTTGTTGGGCCTGGGTATCGACGCGCACACGGCCTCGCTCTTTCCGGGGACTGGCGCAATTCACGAAGGACAGCGTTGGGTGGTTGGGCACTTTGTCGAAAATCTCAAAGCCTATCGTCTCACGCTGACACCGCCCGTCATTAATCATGCGGAACACGTGATCTTCCTCGTAGCCGGGGCTGATAAAGCCGCCGCGCTCCAATCGGTTTTCTCCCACACCCCGATCGATCCGGATCAGTTTCCGGCGCAAATCGTACAGCCCGTGGCGGGCACTTTGACGTGGCTGATCGATCAAATCGCCGCTGCGCAGGAAGTCACGTCTTAACTTCGTAACACACTTCACAGTCTCCTGACGTTATCATTACATCTATGCCATTGATCACCCTGCCTATAGGTGATTTTGCACTGCCAGTAATGGGTAGAAGTGCGGTATTCTGTCTGCCATGAACGTTCACCCCGATGTCCCTGCTACCACTGTCCGCATCGCCCTGATGTGTGAGAACCCGGCGGTCTACCGCTCGCTGGGGCCGCGCCTCAGCGTCGACCGGCAGTTTGACGTGGTGGGCACGTTTGACTGTACGCTGGACTACGTGGCCGATGTCGCCGCCACTTGCCCGGATGTCGTCATCCTGGGTATTTCGCGCATCACCCACTTCAACATGATGGTCTGCCAGGCCATCAAGCCCCGCTGCCCCGAAGCCGCCATCATCGTGCTGCCGTCCTACGTTGACGCGACCGACGAAGTGCGGGCCGCGCGCGAAGCCGGAGCCGACAGCGTGATGCTGAAAAGCATCGACACGCCCGCGTTGGTGCAGCAAATCCACACTTTGGTCGAACTGAAGTCATAACCCGTTCGGGTGTTCCCGTGATCGTGTGTTATCGGTTATAATTACCCCCGTTTGCGTGCAATTGCTTCATATAGAAGAGGGGAGAATAACCATGATCAAAAAGACTGCCATGACCAGCGGCAAGAAGGTGAAGGTGACCTTTGAGCTGCCCGCGAACGGGGCCGAAAGTGTATCGGTTGTAGGCGACTTCAATAGCTGGGATAAGGACGCCACGCTGCTGAAGAAGCGCAAGAAAGACGGTGTGTTTGCCGGATCGATCAATCTGCCGGTCGGTCAGAAGTATCAGTTCCGCTACTGGATCGACGGCGGGCGCTGGGAAAACGATTGGGCGGCAGACGACTACGTGCCCAACGGCTTCGGCGAAGATAACTCGGTGTTGAGCACCTAACGGGCAATCTAATCTAACACGCAACCCAGAAGGCACGGCGTTACAGAGTGATTTATAATAGCTCTGCAACACCGTGCCTTTGTGGTTCTATTCGGATGGGAAGGGGCCAGCATGCTAGAACTGGGGCGTGACATCTGTGGCGACGCCGAGCAGGCGTTGCGCCGCGAGTGGCTGGTGACCAACGGGCAGGGCAGTTATGCCTGCGGTACCGTCGCCGGAGCCAATACGCGCTGTTATCACGGCCTTCTCGTAGCGGCGCTAGCCGCGCCGGTAGGCCGCACCCTGCTGGTGGCAAAAATCGAGGCGACCGCGCATCTGCGCGGGGCCGGGTATAAACTTGACACCAACGAGTGGGCGGACGGTTCGATCGAGCCGCCGGCTTACAAACTGATTGAGTCCTTTCAACTGGATGGCACTATCCCCACGTGGACGTATGCGCTGGCCGAAGCGCAGCTGGTCAAACGCATCTGGCTGCCGCACGGCCAGCCCACGACTTTTGTGACCTACACGCACGCGCGCGGCACAGATCCGATCGACCTTGATCTGAAGGTGTTGTGCACCTACCGCGATCATCACAATTCCACCACCGGTGATTGGGTGCCCACGCTTACGCACACACCCACGAGCCTGCGCGTGGACGCCCTGGATGAAGTGCCGCCCTACTTTGTCACGATTGAACACGGCACGTACACGCCCATCGAGCGCTGGTATCACAAATTCAAGCATCGCGTCGAGACCGAGCGCGGCCTGGACGATGTGGAAGACCTGTACGCGGCGGGCCAGTTCCACGTGACGCTGGAACCGGGTGAAACGATCGCGCTTGTGGCTTCAACGCTGGAAGATGCCTCACTGGATTGGCAAACGGCGCTCTACGCCGAGCGCAAGCGCCAGAAGATGCTGATCGAACAATCGGGCTGCGAAGACGCGCCGGATTGGATCCGGCAGCTGGTGTTGGCGGCCGATCAATTTATCGTCGATCGCGCGTTTGGATCAGAGGTCGGCAAAAGCGTCATCGCGGGGTATCATTGGTTTGGCGATTGGGGCCGCGACACGATGATTGCGCTGCCGGGTCTGTGCCTGACGACGAAGCGCTACGATGTGGCCAAAACGATCTTGCGGACGTTTGCCACCTTTGTCGATCGCGGCATGCTGCCCAATCGTTTCCCTGATCAAGGCGAGAAACCCGAGTACAATACGATCGATGCGACGCTGTGGTATTTCCACGCGATCGATGCGGTGGTGGCTGCCACCGCCGATTGGACCCTGGTGCGCGACCTGTATCCCGTTTTGCAGGACATCCTGGCGTGGCACGTCAAGGGCACGCGCTACAACATTCACGTCGATAAGGATGGCCTGCTGTATGGTGGCGATCCGACCGTGCAGTTGACGTGGATGGATGCGAAGGTGGACGACTGGGTGGTGACGCCCCGCATCGGCAAGCCGGTGGAGATCAACGCGCTGTGGATTCACGCGCTGCGGATTATGACGCGCTTCGCGCAGCAGCTGGGCTTTGAGCATGACGCGGCTGATTATGCCCTGCGCGCCGAACAGGCGGCAGCCAGCTTTGCGCGACGCTTCTGGTATGCCGCAGGCGGCTACCTGTATGACGTGATCGACGGACCGACTGGCAATGACGCCGCGCTGCGGCCTAATCAATTGTTTGCGCTGTCGCTCAGGCCGACGTTACTGTCACATGCTGCGGCCGTGTCGGTGGTCAATGTGTGCGCGAAGGAATTGCTGACGTCGTTCGGCTTGCGGTCACTCGCGCCCACCCACGCCGATTATCAGGGCAAGTTTACGGGCGATCGCTATGCGCGCGACGGGGCATATCATCAGGGCACGGTGTGGGGCTGGCTCATCGGCCCGTTCGTCGAGGCACATTACACGGTCTTCAAAGATCGCGCTGCCGCGTTGAGTTATTTGGCGCCGTTCGAGCAGCAGCTGCGCGATGTGGGGCTGGGCACCATTGGCGAAGTATTTGAAGGCGACGCGCCGCATCTGCCCAAAGGCTGCGCCGCGCAGGCGTGGAGTGTGGCCGAAGTGCTGCGGCTGTGGAAAGTACTGACGAGTGATGAGTGACGAGTAGTGATCTTTAGAGAGCGACCATGACAGCCGATAGACAACCTCAACTTTCCGCCGATAACGGATCGTCGGCCCTGCGGGCAGAACTCGATAGCTTGCGTTCAACGCTCGAGGCTTTACGCCGCCAGAACGCCGACTTGACGGCGACCTGGCATAAGCTCGAGGACGATCAGCGTCGTTATCGCGAGGTGTTCGACCTGGCGCCGGACGGCTACGTGTTGACCGACCTCGACGGCCTGATCACGGATGCCAATCGTACAGCGGCGGCCCTGCTCAGCGTGCGGCAGGATTTCCTGCCGGGCAAGTCGCTGCTGATGTTCATTGACGAGGCCGAGCACGCCGCGCTCCTGGCCCGGATTGCGCAGTGGCGGACAACCGATCCGGATTTCCCGCCGTTGCCCATGATCGGCCGCGGCCAGATTCAACTGCGTGTCTACAAAGGCGCGCCCTTTCCGGCCGACTTTGCCTTAAGCCCCTCGCGCGACAGGCACGGCCAACTCGCGGGGCTGCGCTGGCTACTGCGCGATCTGTCGGAGAGCGCGCGCACCGAGCAGGCGCTGCGCGAAAGCGAATATCACTATCGCATGTTATTCGACAACGTCGGCGATGCGATCTTTATCCACAATCTGACGGGCCGCTATTTGGAAGTAAACCAGGTGGCCTGCGACAGCCTGGGCTATACGCGGGGAGAACTGCTGCGTATGACGCCCGCCGACGTGAATGCGCCCGAGTTTGTCGGCGAGATTCCAGAGCGGATTGCGCGGTTGCGCCACGAAGACCACATTTTCTTTGAAACGATTTACGTCCGGCGGGATGGCACTGCCATCCCGGTCGAGTTGAACAGCCGCATCATCGAATACGCGGGCGGGCCGGCCGTGCTCAGCATCGCGCGCGACATCACCGAACGGAAACGCGCCGAGACGGTGCTGACTCGTCGGGCCGCGCAACTCGCCGTGCTCAGCGACGTGGGGCGGCAAATCGCGGCGATCTTGAGTCTGGAGCAAGTGCTGGCGCGCGCGGCGCAGCTGGTGCAGGAAAGTTTCGATTATCATCACGTGGCATTGTTCCTGGTGGATCACGAGCGCGGCGAACTGGAGATGAAGGCCATTTCCGGCAACTTCTTGCGGCTGTTTCCGCTGAACCATCGCATCCAGATCGACGCGGGCATGGTGGGCTGGGTGGGCGCGCACGGCCAGCGGCTGTGCGCCAACGATGTCGCGGCCGAACCGCACTACATCAACTTTTACCCGGATGTCATTCCCACGCGCTCGGAACTCAGTGTGCCCATTCGCGTGGGCGAAGAAACCGTCGGCGTGCTGGACGTGCAAAGTCCCGAGCTCAACGACTTTGACGACGACGATGTGCGCGTGATCGAAACATTGGCTGATCAGATCGCCGTGGCCATCGCCAACGCCCGATTGTACGAGGCGGCCCGCCAGACGAGTGAACCGCCGGGGGCTTGAGGCGATCGGGTGCACCCCGGCTCGCCTGAGCAGGCCGATTCACGGTATAATAACGGCATGAACCTGATGCGGCAGGCCAAACTCAATCAGGCGTTGGAACAGATCGTGCTGACGCTGGTGTCGCAGTATCGACCGGACAAGATCATCCTGTTCGGCTCGATGGCGGGCGAGACGGTCGGCGAGTGGAGCGATCTGGATCTTGTTGTCATCAAGGACACGCCCAGGCCATTCTTGCAGCGTTTGAAAGAAGTGGCATTATTGTGCCGCCCTCCAGTGGGTGTAGATTTCCTCGTCTACACGCCGGTCGAGTTTGAACAAATGATCGCCGCCCGCAATCCGTTCGTCCTTGAGGAGATTATCCGTAAAGGCAAAGTACTGTATGAGCGCCAGCCTGCCGAAACAGTGGCTTGATCGTGCAGCAGAGGATTTGACTGTTGCGCGCCTGATCCTGGCCGAAGGGCATTATTCTCACGCCTGTTTTCTCGCTCAGCAATGCATTGAGAAGTCACTCAAAGCGTTCCTGTTGGAGAAGGTCAATAGCTACCCGCGCGCTCACAGGCTGATCGATCTCCTATTGGCATGTGAGGTACACGAGCCAGCGTGTGTGGCCTTCCGCGCCGACTGCCTTGTGGTCGATCAATACTACATTCCCACGCGCTACCCCGATGGAGTTCCGGGCGGGTTACCGGGCGGCTTGCCGGGTGATATTGAGGCTGATGAGGCCGTTACTGCCGCGGAGAGCGTTCTGCGCTTTATCAGTTTGAGAATTCCCTGACGGCAACACACTTATTCCGTGGTCAAGTCAGTCAACTCCCTCAGACGTCTTCGCACCACCGACATTGCAAAAGCCGCCGGCGTCCATCCCAACACAGTCCGCGTGTATGAGACCTGGGGTTTCCTGCCGCCGGTGCCGCGCGGCCCCAACGGTTACCGGCTTTACACCCAATTTCACCTCGATCAGATGCGGTTGGCCCGCACGGCGCTGCACGGCGGCTGGCCGGGCCGCGCCATTCGCCGCTCGGCATTGGAGCTGGTGCGGCAATCGGCTTCAGGCGATGTGCGCGGCGCGTTGAAGCAGGCGCGGCAGCATCTGAGCCTGGTTCAGGCTGAGCGTGCTCAGGCCGAAGCCGCCGCGGATTATCTGGAAAAATGGGCGCGCGGCGCTATAACGGCTGAGCGCGTCACGCCGCTGCAAATCGGCGATGCGGCGCAACTGCTAGACGTTTCGACGGATATGCTGCGCAACTGGGAGCGCAACGGTCTGATCAAAGCGCCCCGTGAGCGCGGCAATCGTTATCGGTTGTACGGCTCGATCGAGATTGGACGGCTGCGCGTGCTGCGCCTGCTCTATCGCGCCGGTTACAGTTCGATGGCGATCCTTCGCATGGTGCACCAACTTGATCGAGGGCAGCGTGCCAATCTCCGCGCCGTGCTCGATACCCCCCATTCCGATGAAGACATCCTCACCACCGCCGATCGCTGGCTGACCACCCTGTCCGAACAGGAACAGCGCGCCCGCGACATGATCGCGCAGCTCACGGCCATGCAACGCCGGAAATAACCTGATCCGCGAATCCACACGAATCTTCGCTAATGCTTCACTCGATTAGCCGAGTTGAGTCGCGTCAATTCGGGGAGCCTAACCCTCCACTAGCACACCAGGGTAGTAGAATCAAACTGGACTAAATTCGTTCAGACGTGATAACTGAAACGTGGTGCGTATTGCGCGGTGCGTGATGATTACCATGCAACACGCACCACGCACCACGGCATGGAGAACTATGACCTCACAAATCGTTGTAACCGACCTACGCAAAGTGTATCGCGTGCCGGAGCGCGAGGCGGGCTTGGGCGCGGCCATCGGCAGCCTGTTCCGGCGGCGCTATCAGGCTGTGCTGGCCGTCGACGCGATCACCTTCACGGTGCAGCCCGGCGAGATGGTGGGCCTCATCGGGCCGAACGGCGCGGGCAAGACGACCACGCTGAAGATGCTGTGCGGCCTGCTGCATCCCACCTCGGGCGAGGCGCGCGTGGCAGGCCATGTGCCGTGGCAGCGCGAGCACGCCTATCTGCGCCGCATCAGCATGGTGCTGGGCAACAAGAGCCAGATGTTGTGGGACATCCCGCCGCTGGATTCGTTCCGTGTGCTGAGCGAGATTTACGGCGTGCCGCCTGCTGAATTTCAACAGACGCGCGACGAGTTGATCGAACTGTTGGAGATGCAGGAGATTATCAACAAGCCGGTGCGTAACCTATCACTGGGCGAGCGCATGAAGTGTGAACTGGTCGCAGGTCTGCTGCACCGACCGAGCGTGCTGTTCCTGGACGAGCCGACGCTGGGGCTGGATGTGTCGATGCAGTTGCGTTTACGGCGCTTTCTGGCAGACTACAATCAGCGGCACGGCGTCACCGTGATCCTGACCAGCCACTACATGGCCGACGTGATGGCGCTGTGCCCGCGCGTGATTCTGATCCATCACGGGCGGTTGTTATATGACGGCGAGTTGAGCGGGTTGGCGCAGCGCCTGGCGCCGTTCAAGTTGTTGCGTGTGACGCTGCGGGACGATGGTCAAGCGCTGAACGACGCGGCTTTGCCAAAAGACATCGAGATTACCGAACGCAGCGCCAATCAATTGACGTTACGCGCCAGCCGATCGGCTGCCCCGGCGATCACGGCCCGGTTGTTGCAGACATTGCCCGTGATCGATCTGGTCGTGGAGGACCCGCCGATCGAGGCCGTGATCGATCAGATTTACCGGGAGGGCGGCGTATGAATGCGCGCGGCGGCTGGGCGCTGATCAAAGGCACGTGGTTGTCGTGGATTCAGCATCGCAGTTTCTTCTTCGTGCTGGCCTTCGGCTGGATGATTCCGCCGTTGATCTATCTGCTGGTGTGGTCGACGGCGGCGGGCGATCAATCAATCGGGGGGCTGACGCGCGGCGGCTTTGTGGCTTATTACCTCGTGTTGATTCTGGTGAATCAACTGACCTATTCGCAAACGAATTGGACCGTGGGTGATCTCATCCGCTATGGCGAAATGAACCGGCTGTTGATGCGGCCGCTGTCGCCGCTGTTCGATGCGCTGTCCACCGAGGTCGCGGGCAAGGTGGTGTATCTGATCTTCGACGTGCCGATCGTGCTG
>JACRBO010000747.1 GCA_016219235.1 Chloroflexota bacterium | reverse complement strand
GAGATCGTCGCTGTGAGCGATCGGGCGGGCGGCTGGCCGTTGAACTCCAACCCCACCGACAGACTCTTCAACTGCGCGATGAGGTCTTGCGCAGCCGCGCGGGCTTGATCGGCGTTGACGATTTTATCGGGCGCGGGCAGGCCCTCTTTCAGATCGATCGTCCTGCTGAGATCATCCAGATCGAGCGCGGCCATATCCAGCGACCACCACAACAGATACGGCGGTTCTTCTTTTGCGGCCTTTGCGGCGGCCACTTGCCGCGCCGATTTCTCCATGCCGCCCTGATATTCCGTTTTCGCCGCAGCGATCTGGCCCGCGGCCAGCAGCGTCACGGCCTGGTTGAAGCGAATCCACAACTCGTCCGGCGACTTAGCCAACGTTTCGCGATTGAGTTTGATCGCGTCGTCGAAGCGGCCCAGCAGATAATACGTCCAGCCCAGATTGCCCGCTGTCGAAGTGGATTCGTCGCCGTTGGCGCGTGCCTGTTCGTAATCGGCCGCCGCCTTGACGTTATCATCCAGCGCGGACCAGGTCTCGGCGCGCTGCGCGTATGCGCTGGCGTAATCAGGCGAGGCGCTCAGCGCGCCGTTAAAGGCGTCGATGGCCTGCGTGTAGCGCGCCTGATAAGCCAACCCGACGCCGCGCGCATAGGCGTCGATGGCGCTGCCCTGCTCGCGTCGATCGGGCACGGGTTGCAGCGTGATCGACGTGGCCCACACCACGGCGACCAGCGTCGCCAGCGAACCCGCGCCCACAAACACCTTGCGCGTGACGGGCGTGGAGATGGTGATGGCCAGACCAAACATGAACAAGGCTACGGCCAACAAAGTGAGATGCACGATGTAGGTATTGGCTTTGGCATCCCAGCCATCTTTCACATTAGAGGCGGCCACAAACTTCTCGGTCAGCGCCGTAATCTCCACCACATACGTATCAGCCTCGTACCGCGCCACGTCGATGCTGCCCGTCTCGGCATCGAAGTACGGCTGGGTCAGCAGCGGGCTGAGCGGCGGCATCAGATCGCGCACGGTGCGATAACGCTGCGCCGCGGCGGCTTCTTCGCGCACTTCCGCCGAGTTGCCCAGCAGATCAAGTTCGTACCAGTTTTGATATGCGGCGTTGTAGTCAAAGTTCACGCGCGCCTGGCCGCTGACTTTGCGGCCCAGCGCTTCGGTGGCGTAACGCTTGCTGTCGCGATTAGCGCGATCGTCGCGCGCACCCGCATCGCTTTGCAGAAAAGCGATGACGGCGACCAACGCGGCCAGGACCGCCATGATGACGGCCACCCGGTTCTTAAACACATCGCTTGAATTATTGGTTGACTCGCTCATGATCGCTCCTTACACCGCGGCTTCCAGCACGATCGCGGCGATCGTGCCGCCGATCGCCAGCAGCGTGCCCAGCGCAAACAACACATAGCGCCCGCGCCCGTTGGCCGATTCGATGAGCGTGTAAAACACCAGCGCCAGCGCCAGCACGCCGACGGCGGCCAACAGCGAATTCGATTTGGCGCGCAGCCGATCGGCTTCGGCGAATTGCGGTTCGGGGTTCAGGTCGCGCTGTTTGGAGGCGTCGGCCCACATCTCGCCCAGCTGCCGCTGCACGCTGTACGATCCGTCGCGGCTGAGAAAGCGCTGTTGAAACAACCGCTCGCTGGCCGTCGCCACATCGTGGGCATCGGCGCGCTGGCTGTTCAGAATCAGCACCTCGTCTTCGGTGGCCGCCTCATCCATATCGTCGATCAGCAGATCGCCCAGCGCGCTGTTGCGTTGATACGTCACGTACGCGCCATACTGCCCATACGCCGTCGAGGCGTTGAGCGCGCGGGTCTCTTCCACGTTGATGGCCGCGCGCAGCCCGGCATAGTCGGCATCGCCGGAGGCATCTTCGGCCACCGACGCGCGCCACGCCACCACCGCGCCGATCAATGCCACCAGTGCGATCATGATGGCGACGATGGTGGTGAAACGATCATCGCCGCGTTCAGTTGTCGCTGCTTCACTCATGAATTGCCTCCATTAAGATCAT
>JACRBO010000736.1 GCA_016219235.1 Chloroflexota bacterium | reverse complement strand
TCGGCGACGATTACGATCGCGTCAATGTGGCCGCGCAGCAAGTCGATCAGACTTCACTGCTCAACTGGTTCAAGCACACACTGCGCGTCCGCAAACAACATCCGGCCTTTGGACGCGGCGATTTGCGCTTGCTCCCCGCCGACAATGTCGCCCTGCTCGCCTACTGGCGCACTCATCGAACCGATCGCGTGTTAGTCATCAACAATCTATCGGATCAAACTCACACCCTCGGTTTATCCGATGATCTCACTTACATCGATCTACTCTCAGGCTCACTCGTCACTCGTCACTCGTCACTATCACCCTATCAATTCCTGTGGCTGCAACCCACCGAGGCTTAAGCATGCCTGATTCAACCTGGCTTACCCAACACGCGCAACTAACGCTGGAACGCTTGCTGCCCAAACTCGAACTCCAGTTTGCCGCGCACACTTCATCCCACCCAAAGACGGGGACTGTTTCGTCGGACACGTGGCGGACCTTTGTGCAGCGTTTACGTGAACATTTTCCGCGCCTGTTCAAGTTGTTGTTTTATCTCTACAGCGATCAATACGATTTCTTCTATCATCTCGAAACGATCATCACCACGGCCGCGCATACCGCGCTCACTCGATCGGCTGAGCTGCGCCTACTCGACGCCGAGCGCGAAGCGGATCCACAGTGGTTTCAGTCTAATCAAGCGTTGGGCGGCGTGTGCTACGTCGATCTGTTCGCGGGCGACCTCAACGGCCTTCGAGCAAAGATTCCGTACTTCAAAGAACTGGGCCTGACGTATCTGCATTTGATGCCGCTCTTCCGCGCGCCCGAAGGCAATAACGATGGCGGTTACGCGGTCAGCGACTATCGCCAGGTCGATCCGAAATTGGGCACGATCGATCAACTCGGCGAACTCGCCGGTGAACTACGTCGCAACGGTATCAGCCTGGTCGTCGATTTCGTGTTCAATCACACGTCCGATGAACATGCCTGGGCCAAACGCGCCCGCGCAGGCGATGCGGTGTATCAGGCTTACTATCGCATGTATCCGGATCGGCGCGTGCCCGACGTGTACGAGAAGACGCTGCGCGAAATCTTCCCCGATGAGCATCCGGGCGCGTTCACGTATTTCGCCGACATCGACAAGTGGGTGTGGACGACGTTCCACTCGTATCAATGGGATTTGAACTACGCCAATCCTGCCGTCTTCAACGCGATGGCCGAAGAGTTGTTGTTCCTGGCGAATGTCGGCGTGGAGGTGATGCGACTGGATGCCGTGGCCTTCATCTGGAAGCGGCTGGGCACGGTGTGCGAGAATCTACCCGAAGCGCACCTGCTCATTCAGGCGTTCAATGCGCTGACGCGCATCGCCGCGCCCGCGCTGTTGTTCAAGTCCGAAGCCATCGTGCATCCCGACGAGGTGGTGAAGTACATCGGCGTGGATGAATGCCAGTTGTCCTACAATCCTTTGCTCATGGCGCTGTTGTGGAATTCACTCGCCACGCGCAAAGTGCGCCTGCTCAGCCACTCGATGCGCACGCGCTTCAAGATCGATCCGCACTGCGCGTGGGTCAACTACGTGCGCTGCCACGACGACATCGGCTGGACGTTCTCCGATGAAGACGCGGCCCTGCTCGGTGTGGACGGCTACCCTCATCGCCAGTTCCTCAATCGGTTTTTCACCGGCCGCTTCGAGGGTACCTTCGCGCGCGGCCTGCCCTTTCAAGAGAATCCCAAAACCGGCGACTGCCGCATCTCCGGCACGTGCGCATCACTGGCGGGGCTGGAAAAAGCCCTGAAAGAAGAGACATCGGTCGAAGTGGAGTTGGCCCTGCGCCGCATCCTGTTGATTCACGGCATCATCCTGTCGATTGGCGGCGTGCCGTTGATCTATCTGGGCGATGAACTCGGCACGCTGAATGATCGGCGTTATCTTGATGATCCCGCCAAAGCCGATGACAGCCGCTGGGTTCATCGGCCGCGCACCGATTGGGAGCGCGCCGCCAACCGATCGGACACCGCAACAATCGAAGGCCAGTTGTATCAACGGCTGCGTCACCTGATCGATCTGCGCCGGCAGCACGCGGCCTTCAACGGCACCGATATGCAGGTGATCGATACGGGCAGCGTGCACGTGTTTGGCTTTACGCGCAGCGGCGATCACGCGCGCGTGATGGTGCTGGCGAATTTCAGCGAACAGCAGCAGACCGTCACTACGCCAGTGAGGGGACAGGCAACCGATCTCGTCAGCGGGCAAGCCGTGTC
>JACRBO010000734.1 GCA_016219235.1 Chloroflexota bacterium | reverse complement strand
TGGCTGCTGCGCATCGTGACCAACCTCGCCCTCAACCGGCTGCAAGCGAATCGACGGCGGTTGAATATGACGGAACGCTACACGCGACAGGTGCTGGTGGAGACCGGCCACGTCTCAATCGACGGCCTGGTGTTGCAGCGCGATCAACGCCAGCGGCTGCTGCAAGCCGTGGGCCGACTCAACCCCGATCAGCAGGCGCTGATTTCACTGCGCTATTTTCTGGAGTTGCCCGAAGCCGAAGTGGCCGCCACGCTGAAAATTCCGATCGGCACGGTGAAGTCGCGGCTGCACCGCACCCTGGCGAAGCTGCGCGAGATCATTCAAACCGATTACGCCGATCTGATCGAACTGGTGACGCATGACTGAACGGCCTGACTTTGCGAAACTTGAAAACGCCTTGATCGAAACCGGCCGCTCGATCGAGTATCCGCCGACGCCGAAGCTGGCGGCCAATGTGCGGCGGCTGCTTCAGGCCGATCGAGCCGCGCGGCCCGCTCGTTCGATCTTTCGATCGCGCGCGATCGCGATCGGGCTGGCCGTGATCGTTGTCGTGATCGCGTTGCTGCTCATTCCGCAGACGCGCGAAGTGATCGCGCAGATTTTGGGCTTGCGCACGATCCGCGTGATCGAAGTCGCACCCACACCGACAGCGGTCAGCGCTACGCCGCAGCCCTCGCCGACGCCCGGTGTGGTGCCGTTCAAACAGTGCTGCCCATCGACGCTGGCCGAGGCGCGAAAACTCGCGCAATTCAAGATTTTGTTGCCGGCGAATCAGGCACCATCGCAAGTGTTTTTCCAGGATCAAATCTTTGGGCGGGGCAGTCCGGCGCAGCAGTTGGTGCTGGTGTTTGGCGACCCACAGCAGCCTGATTTCGTGCTTTACCAGGCATTCAGCTGGTTGTATCAAAAAGCCGGCGTCTTCGGCAAAGGCGTGGGCAGTGGCACAGTGCTGACTGAGACCCAGGTGAACAGCCAACGGGCGTTGTGGTTTACGGGCGCGCCGCATCTGTTGGTCACACTCAATGAGCGGGGTGAACCCATCATGGGCACAGAACGGGCGGTGAATGCCAACACGCTGGTGTGGGAAGTGGGCACCTCGGATACCGCCACGACTTATCGGCTGGAGACGACGCGCAGTCTTGAAGAGGCCATCCGTTTTGCGGAGTCATTGCGCTGAAGGTGAATGGAACCCCATCACGCGCGGCGCGGTATTGATCGCAAACATTTAGGGAGAAGTGCGATGACATGGGTTAAGGGCAACTGGCGCTGGCTGACGCTGAACGGGTTGGCGCTCGTCGTGATGGCGGACTTGCTGTGGCAGACCATCACGGTCGATCAGTTCAACCCGAATTATGATCTCATGTTGATCAGCAGCGGCAAGTGGGCCATTCGCTGTCTGCTGCTGTGCCTGTCGATGACGCCGCTTAATACACTGCTGGGTTGGCGTTGGGCGGTCAAGTTGCGCAAGCCCGCCGGGTTGTGGGCGTTCGGCTTTGCTATGGCTCACTTCGTGTTGAATGTGATCGGGCTGGGAGAGAACTGGCTGCGCTCCCCGATCCCGGACTACATGGCGGCGCTGGGCGTCATCGGGCTTGGCATTTTGACGCCGATGGCGGCCACGTCAAGCCGCTGGGCCATGAAGCGTCTGGGCAAGTGGTGGAAGCGGCTGCACCGGTTGATCTATGCGACTGGACTGATTGTCGTCGTTCACGCCCTGCTGGAGTCTTCCAACAAGCGTGTGGCGGGTTACGAGCCACAGGTCGCCGTTGAGCACGCACTGTACCTGACGATATTGATCGGGCTGCTGGCCGTTCGGATTCCGGCCATTCGTTCAGCCGTGGCCAACCTCAAGCACCGGCCAGGCAAGGCGAGAATTCCTGCTTGAAGTGTGCAAATCGATGCTATCCAAAGGAGGAAACCATGAACAAGATTACTCGGTCGTTTGCCATGGCGTTGATGTTGTTGTTGATGACGGCGATCACGGCCACAGCGGGGGGCTGGGCGGTGATCACGCTCGATGAGTTGCCGGGCCAGATCGTGGCGGGCCAATCGTTCACGATCGGCTTTACGGTGCGACAGCATGGCCGCACCTTACGTGATGATCTGGTGCCGCTGGTGCGTTTCGATCGATCGGATGCGAAAGATGCGATTGTCGCCACGGCGAAGCGTGAGGGCGCGTCCGGTCACTACGTCGCGAGCGTGACTTTGCCCGGTGACGGGCAATGGAACTGGAAGGTGGACATCGAGCAGTTCGGCATGGTGACGCAGGATATGTCGCCGCTGACGGTGCTGGCGGCTGCGCCCGGGAACGCGCCCGTAGCCGTGTCCGTGCCAGAACCCGCAGCTGCGCCCGCAACCATGCCTGAGTCCGCGTCAGAACCGGCCGCCCCGCCCGCGAACGCGCCGTCTCCGGCGACGACGACCGTCGCTGTCGCGCCTGCGACCAACACCGTGCCGTTAGCCGCAGGCGTGGCTGGCGTGATCGTGGCGATCGGGGCGCTGGCGTTCTGGCTGCGCACTCGCGCCCGACTGGCGCTGGTTGTCGTTGCGGCCGCCGGGCTGATCGGCGCGATCGGTTTTGCGACCGCCGGCACCAGCGTGGCGCAACCCGTCGCCGTCGACCAGAGCGCCAGCGTCGTGCAACCCGCGGCCGTCGACAAAAACGCCAGCGTCCCCGCACCTGATCAAGTTGCAGTAGGCCGCGCGTTGTTCAGCGACAAGGGCTGCGCCATGTGTCACGCGCACCCGGCAGTGAAGACGGAGTACGGCCCGTTCTGGATCGGCGATGAGCCGCCTGAATTGACCAGTGGCAAACTCAGCGCCGAATACTTGAAACAGTGGCTGACCGATCCGGCGAAACTCAAGCCGGAGACAGTGATGCCGAATTTGCAGCTGAGCGACAACGAAATTGGAGCGTTGATCGCGTTCCTGGGCGCGAAATAAGTACTGCTCGCGCTGGACGAAAGTCCAGCGGTTGACAACGGCGGACGATAGTCCGCCTTGAGCACCGAGTAACTGATCTGCAAACG